>JBKOZZ010000070.1:0-24742 GCA_046726155.1 Acidobacteriota bacterium | reverse complement strand
TGCCGTGCTTCCTGCGTGGACTGGTACGGTAATGCGCGGCCGCTATTCGTTCGCGGGCGCGTGCTCGCTCTGCTGGGTTATGAAATTGTTGAGGGCACACTCAACGATGGCCGAATGCGCGAGTTGCGTCGCGTCAACTATGCGCCCGGCCAACTTGAAATCACCCGCCGCTGAAACAGACGGCAGACGACAGGAGGCAGGAGGCAGACGGCGGAACGGAAGAATTTTCCATTTGTCATTTGTCATTTTTCATTTGCCATTGGTGGATTCAAGTTTGAAGTTCAACTCAGCTATCAGACCCGAAGCGGTAGCGACGGCACGTGTAACATTCCGGTTCTGATTAGATTAACGCCAATGGTTGTCGACTATTACTGTCTCGCGTCTTCAATTATGGTGACGAGTCCCTGAGCTGTTGCACTTCCAAATTGAATCCACCAATGGCAAATGAAAAATGAAAAATGACAAATGGAAAATTTCTTTCGTTCCACTGTCTGCCTCTGCTCCTGACCCTGCCATCTGCTTCTAACTGAGTGCTACAATCCGCCTCACTAATGGACTGGGAACGCTTACCTACAATCAACTGAGATTGGGTATGCCCTCGGCCGCGCTCATTGGAGACAGGGCTACATGCACGAGACGCTCAGGGCGGTGCTCGACTATGCGTTTAGCGTACTTGACCTGCACCGGATTGAAGCGGATGTAGACCCGCGCAATACCGCTTCAGTTCGCATCCTGGAGAGGTTGGGCTTTCAGCGCGAGGGCTATCTTCGCGAGCGCTGGCAAGTTAACGGAGAAGTTCAGGACTCTTTATTCTATGGTTTACTTCGACCCGACTGGGAGGCGGCCAACAATTCCACTTGATAACGACTATGCCTGACCTGCTGGTAAATCTTTTGAAACTGCCTCCGATGGAGCTGGATAAGGCGAAGGTTGTCATTCGTAGGGCGCAGCCTTTCGAGATTACACTAGTGCGTTCGTTTGTCGAGAAGCATTTTTCCACGGCTTGGGCCGATGAAGTCTCTGTTGCTTTCGCAAACAAACCCGTATCTCTTTATATCGCGATTGCCGAAAGAGAAGTCGTTGGCTTTGCCGCCTACGAGTGCACGCGCCGAGCGTTCTTTGGCCCAACCGGCGTGGTCGAGGGCATGCAGGGTCACGGTATCGGCAGGGCGTTATTGCTTGCCTCTCTCTGGGGACTGCGTGAACTGGGGTATGTTTACGGAATTATCGGGCGCGCCGGCCCAGTTGATTTTTACAAGCAGGTGGTTGGAGCTATTGTAATTCCCGACAGTGACATCGGAATTTATATGAACATTCTGAAGTAATTATGAATAAGGCGGAAAGTTTTCCAGTAGCACGACGCGAGCGTGCGCCAGTCGCACCGGGGCCTAAAGGTAACCCTGTTCTTGGCGTAATGTCGGAATTTAGTCGGGACACCTTCGGTTTCATTGAACGCTGCCGCGCCTATGGCGATGTCGTCAGGATGCGTTTTCTATACCTTACGGCTTACTTTCTTTACCACCCGCGTGATATCGAATACGTTATCTCCACCAACGCCAGGAACTTTATCAAGTCGCGAAACCAGCGCTCACCTTTGTTCCAGCGACTGGTCGGCAACGGCTTATTGACGAGCGAAGGCGAAGTGTGGAAGCGGCAACGACGTCTGGCACAACCTGCCTTTCACCGTCACCGGATAAACGCGTATGCCGAAACAATGGCCGACTACGCGCAACGAATGGTCTCCACCTGGCGAGCGGGCGAAGTCCGCGACATTCATCGCGACATGATGCGACTCACGCTTGAGATCGTAGTTAAGACCCTCTTCAATGCCGACGTGTCCGCTGAAGCCGACAAAGTTGGGCGCGCGCTCTCCCGAATCGTTACGCCATTTGCCGGACAGGCAACACTTAAATGGATCATGGACAATCGGTTGCCGACTATCACACACCGGCGATTTAATCAGGACGCCCGCGAGATAGACGTGATTGTTTATCGAATAATCAATGAACGGCGCCGCAGCGGTCAGGATCAGGGCGATCTACTCTCGATGCTACTAAATGCGACTGACGAAGACGGCAGCCAGTTGAGCGACAAGCAACTTCGCGACGAGGTCATGACAATATTCCTCGCTGGACATGAAACGACGGCCCTCACGCTCTCATGGGCCTGGTATCTATTGGCTGAGAATCCTGAGGTGGAAGAGAACTTTCACGCGGAGTTGGCTGAGGTCCTCGCAGGAAGATTGCCAACGATGGAAGATCTTTCACGCTTGCATTACACGGAGATGATCGCAAAGGAGTCAATGCGTCTGTATCCACCGGCATACGCGTTAGGGCGGGAGGCCTTAACGGAATGTGAGATTGGTGGTTTCAAAGTACCTGCCGGTGCGCAGGTGTTCATGTTTCAGTGGGTAACCCAGCGCGACGCCCGCTTCTTCGCGGAGCCTGAAAAGTTTTATCCGGAACGCTGGACGCAAGACTTCAGCAACAGCTTGCCGAAGTATGCTTACTTCCCTTTTGGCGGCGGCCCGCGCGCTTGCATTGGCAACTATTTTGCGATGATGGAGATCGTCTTGCTGCTGGCGACGATTGGCCAACAATTCCGCTTCTCACTTCTGCCCGAGCATCCGGTGAGATTGATGCCGGCCATGTCCTTGCGGCCGGCGGATGGAATCAAAGTCGTATTGAATAAACGATGACTTCCAAGAGCAGGGGCAAGCCCGCCTTCCTGACCTAGAGGTGCTCAGACTTGGGTGTGAAATCCGGTAGTCGAACCCAACAAAACTGGAAGAGCCAATTACGATAAAGAGTGAGCGAACGCGATGGGAGTCTCGAGGTCAGGAAGGCGGGCTTGCCCCCGCTCTTTCTACTACTCCTAGTACTTAAGCGCCCGGGTGATGCGCGCCCATTCTTCGAAGCTCAAAGTCTCCGCCCGGCGCTGTAAATCAACCCCAGCCTGACAGAGCACGATGCTTGCGCCTCCATGGCTCTTGATTGATTCTGCCAGCGGCGGAGAAGCGTTTCGCAAGTTATTGAGAATGGTTTTGCGTCTCTGGGCAAATCCCGCGCTGACAACTTGCCACAATAGTTTCTCGTCATTAACACCGGCCGCGAATTGCGGTCGCAATCTCAATCTCACGACGCTGCTCCATACCTTCGGCGCCGGACGAAATGAGCCAGGAGCGACATCAAACAACTTTTCGGTTTCGCAATAAGCCTGGACAAACACGGAAAGATATCCACGTTGCCCTGAACCCGGGCCGGCGGTAAGGCGCTCCACAACCTCTTTCTGCAACATCAATATCATCTCGCTCAAACAGCGGCGCTGCTCGATCAGTCGCTGCAGAATCGCGGTCGCAATGTTGTAAGGAAGGTTGGCAACTATTCGGGCGTTTGTCGCCGGGCGAATAACGTCACAGATGTCGGTAACTAAGGCGTCGCTCTGTACCAGTTTGAAGTTTTCTTCACCACTGAATTTTGCCGTAAGCAGGGGTACGAGATTTCGATCGAACTCTACTGCTACCAAATAGCCCGTCTTCGCCAACAGCGGCGCAGTCAACGCTCCTCTGCCGGGGCCAATCTCCAGAATGGTTTCGTCTTCCCGAGGTTCCAGCGCCTGAATAATGCGATTGATGATTCTTTGGTCTGTGAGGAAGTTTTGGCCAAAGCGTTTGGAAGGAAACGGGGTGATGGATGAAGGATGAAGCATATAAACCTGGCGGTCTTTTTTCATCCTCCGCTCTCAACCTCAGTCCTTGTTCTTCGGATAGCCTGTGATTTCGATGTCTCTCCCTTGCTGCGTCGTTGCGACATCCTGAAGCTCGATGGCATCCGTCAGCAGCTCGATTCCCTTCCCACCGACGGCGGGCGGTGCCTCGCGGCCGCCAATAATCAACGGCGCAATGAAGAATGTAACTTTGTTGACGAGTCCGGCATCGAGGAAGTTGCCAGCCACATTGGCGCCACCTTCAACCAGGAGACTCTGGAGCGACCGTTGGCCAAGCTCATCCAGAATTGCGGGCAGGTCTCGGCCGCCTGCCGCGTCTCGTACTATCTCAACTCCCACTGACTTCAGCGTCGCGCCATTAGCATCTCCGGCGAAGATAAGAACTGGCGATTCGTTGATGCTCTTGATGAGTTGAGAGTCAGGCGAGATTCTTAGTCTCTCATCAAGCACAACACGCACCAGCGGTCTTCTTCGCTTCTTTCCGGAGCGATCCGTTAACAAAGGATCGTCAGCCAGCGCGGTCCCAGCGCCGATAAGGATCGCGTCATACTCGTGCCGCAATTCATGAGCCCTGGCTCTCGACTCAGCCCCCGTAATCCAACGCGAGTCTCCTGTGCGTGTCGCAATCTTTCCATCCAACGACATGGCGAGTTTTAGGTGCACGAACGGGCGTCCGGTGTGCATGAAGTGAAAATATTTTTCATTAAGCTTTTCGGCCTCGCGGGCCAACAGGCCAATCGAAACTTCTACACCGGCTGCCAGCAAGTGTGCAAAACCTTTTCCTGAGACTTGCGGGTTTGGATCTTCAATCGGCGCGACAACGCGAACAATGCCCGCTTTGATCAAAGCATCAGTGCAGGGCGGTGTGCGACCGTGGTGCGCGTGAGGCTCGAGAGAAACGTAGGCAGTAGCACCCTTCGCACGCCTTCCAGCCTGTTCAAGTGCATATGTCTCAGCGTGCTTTAGTTGCTCGTAAACATAAAACCCTTCGCCCATAACTTCCCCATCGGGTCTCGCAATCACGCAGCCTACCAGTGGACCTGGACTTACCTGGCCGACAGCCTTCGCCGCCAGTTTGAGCGCGTGTGTCATGAAACGACGATCAGTGGCTGTCCAGTCGCCTGCGTCGCCCTTGGCTTTCGCTGCGGTTTGTTGGGCTATGTCTTGCACCAGTTTTATTCAAATAGGCCGTTTACGTAGAGTTCAGGATCAAACACGACCAGGTCGTCGACCTTTTCTCCAATTCCAGCGTAGCGAATTGGCAAACCGAGTTCGTTTGCAATCGCCACGGCAATTCCACCCTTTGCCGTGCCATCGAGCTTGGTCAACACAATGCCGGTAACGCCCGCAACTTTGAGAAATTGCCGCGCTTGCTCGAGACCGTTCTGACCCGTAACCGCGTCTACGACCAACAAGGTTTCGTGGGGTGCGCCTTCAACTTCCCGTCCCGCGACGCGTTTCATTTTCTCGAGTTCGGCCATCAGGTTTGATTTGTTATGCAGCCGTCCCGCGGTATCCACAATAAGCACATCCGAGCCCCTGGCCTTCGACGCTTTGAGAGAGTCGAAAAGCACAGCCGCGGGATCGGTTCCCTGTTTCTGTTGAATCAAGGGAACACCGGTGCGCTCAGCCCAAATTGCAAGTTGATCAGAAGCGGCCGCTCGAAACGTATCGGCGGCGCAAATCAGCACGTCGTTTCCCTCCGCCTTGATTCGTTGGGCCAATTTTCCGATGGTCGTGGTTTTCCCAACTCCGTTAACACCAACAATCATCATTACATAAGGCGAGACGTTTTCCGGAGCACTCGTCTCCGAAGCGACACCTTGCTTTTCAGACTGTCGCAGTATCTTTAGTAGCTCATCTTTTATAGCCTGTTTCAGCGCGTCGAGATCGTTAATCTGCTTGCGCGCCACCCCACGTCGGACTGTCTCCAAAATGTGCTGTGTCGTAGATACCCCGATGTCCGTGGCGATTAACGCTTCCTCCAATTCGTCCAGCAGCTTCTCATCTATCTGCTTGAGTCCCTGGAAAACCGTATCGAGTCTTTCAGATAAAGACTCACGAGTGGCCGCCACGGCGCGGCGAAAACGCGCTGAAAACTCCTGCTCGAGCGCGGCCTCCTGCGCCTGCAACTCCTCCATCGATAGGTTCAAGCCCAGAACAGAAGTCGCAAACGGTGAGCGCGAAGTTACAGGGGGAACCGGCTTTGGCTGAGTAGCAGGTGGACGTGTTGGCTCAAATTCCCGCAACGAACCTGGATGTGCTGGCCCACCGCTCGGATCTTTGGTGGATGATATTTCGCTTGGGACCGGCGTTGGTCCGCCGCCAGTCGGCACAGGCTCGATCGCCGTCGTTGCAGAGGAGGTAGCTATCGGGAATGTTGTTTGCTCTTCACGAATAGGCGTCCGCGAAGTGTCCGCCGTGCTGCCCGGCGCCTTATCGGCTCGCGTTCCAGCAATTTCTGCAGGCGCCTTTTCAGACGTCTTTTCAGGCAGTGGCTCGTTTAGTCTAAGCGAAACAAACTGATCGCCGCTCTTTCGTTTCCAGAAAAGCCCCATAGGTTTGGTCCATCAACTATTAGTGCTGATAACGGAAATACCGATTATATGCGCAACAGCCGCGTCCTAACAAAAAGGGCGCGGCTGCGACAGCGAGGTTTGGTTGTTTTCAAAAAGTTGTGGAGCTTGAATCGTTAGGACACCGGCAAAGGCTCCTGGCCCACTGCGGGCTCAAAAGACGAAACTGGTATTTTCCTTTCCGGCGCGATTTGGCTCTTAAGTTTGACCGATCCCGGACGGATTTGGCCTTCCTGACAAGCTTCCACGAAAGCAGAGACTACGGCGGGATCGTAACGAGTTCCCACGAAGGACTGTATCCGCTCTATCGCCTCTTCAAACTTCATTGCCTGCTGGTAGGGACGGTCAGTGGTCATGGCGTCGAAGGTGTCGGCGACTGCAACAATTTTCGCCATCAACGGAATCTCGTCGCCCTTCAAACCCTGCGGGTAGCCCTGTCCATCGATCATCTCGTGATGCATATACATACCGGGCAGGAATTCTTTCATTGACCTGATTTGCGACATTATCTTGAAGCCCTTCTGCGGGTGCTGCTTCATGATCTCATACTCTTCGTCAGTTAGTGCCGAAGGCTTTTTCAGAATGTTGTCGTCGATTGAAATTTTTCCCACATCGTGAAGCAGCGCACTTACTCGAATCTTTTCACATTCCTCATTCGGGATCCTCAAACGTTGGGCAATCGCAACTGACATTCGCGAGACCCGCTCAGAATGGCCGCGCGTGTAAGGATCCTTCCCGTCTATAGCGGCTGCCAGGGCTTTCACGGTTCCCAAAAACAATTCGCGGTTTTCATCGGCCGAATGTTGCAAGTCTTTGATGTAGTGTTCAAGCTGATCCGTCATCAGATTAAACGAATCACCCAGATGACCCAATTCGGTGCGACTGCGCACGTTGATGCGTTGTGAAAAATCACCGGACGCGATGCGATGAGCACCAACGGCCAGCTCCTGGACCGGAAGCGTCAACATCTTGGCGAAGAAGAATCCTACGACCAGGGTTAACAATCCGGCTACCATGCTGATCCAGATCGTTTGTCGCCGCATATCGCTCACGGAAGCAAGCGCTGCCGATTCATCCTGAATCGCAATCACTCCCAGCCGGGAGTTCTTATCCAGTTCCGCCGTGGCATATGATCCAAGCATCACCACCTTGCGCTCGTCGCGTACCAGCGTGAACGGCTCCAACGCCGACTGCACCTGTGTTCCCGACTGCTGCCAGTCGCGAACTACTTTGAGGTCAGTCATGGGCTTTTCAGAAAATGCGATACTAGCTTCCGGGTGCGCAACCGCGCGACCGTTTTGATCGACTACAAAAACTACCGGAAGGCCGGCGTCCAGCAACTCGCGCTCGCTGTGGGAAGTTGACTGGTGAACAGCTTTGAATACCTCCTGAAACGAAACGATCGCTACAACTGCTGCGACGACCTCGTGGCCGGTTTCACCGCCCATCACCGGCACGGCGACGGTCATTGCCATTTCCTGCCCTGAGCGGATGATTTGCGGCCTGCTTACAACTACGCCGCGAGCGTTCATTCTTGCCAGCACCTCGCTGACTCGCTGATCAACTTCCGCGCGCTGAATCAAGTCTGGCTGAAAGGCTCGATGCAGTTCACCGCTCACTGGCCAGATAGCCAGGCCAATCAGGTTGGGATCCTCTTCGAGAGTCTTCTGAAGCCGGGAATCATAGCCCGCATCATTGAGTGTCCTGATGCCACCCGTAATTTCGAAGGCCCGCGCGAGACCGGATACCACGTCGCGATAGCGCTGGCCATAAAGCTCAATCTGCCTCGCTTTGTCCTGCACCAACTGCGCCTGATACCGGCCTTCAACGGACCGTAGTTCGTCCTCGCTTCGTGACGACAGCAGCGTCCCGGCAAAACCCAGGGGCAACAGGCCGACTAATAGCAACACGCCTAGGACTATGTATAGCAGGCGAATTCGCCCAATCTTTTCCAACATTTTTTTCGAATTAGGTCCGTGAATCGCTTTAGAAATGAAGCTTTCTTAAGGGAGGGCCGCGAGAGCATTTAGGCTTTAGGAGCCGCTAGCTCATTATGTCGATTAAACTTAGGCGTGTCAACGCGTTTGTTAAACTTTGTTGGTGGGCTCGATCGCAGCGATTCTCGCACTGAGACGAGCACTCAGGCCGGCATCGAAGCGCTTTTTGATAGACTTAAATGGCCACAATCACGTCTAAACTGGTGACTGCAACGCCTCAACTGGCAAGCGCAGCGAGATTGGAAAACGCGGGGAATAACCTCGCAAATCAGACAGGATGGGGACGACTACGAGCGACGAGCAGATCGTAGAACGTGCTTTGACGGGCGACGCAGAAGCTTTCGGCGAGATCGTACAACGCTGGGAGCGGCGAATCTTCGCGCTCGCCTTTGGCATGCTCGGACGCGAAGAGGACGCGCGTGATGCTACCCAAGAGACGTTTCTCGCGGCGTTTCGGAACCTGCGTGCCTTCCGTGGTGAGGCTAAGGTTTCCTCGTGGTTGCACCGGATAGCCGTTAATCAGTGCATCACACGCCAACGAAGGGCGAAGGTAAGAAACGAGAGCGCACTCGAAACGGAAGAGGAAAGGGATGCTGCGAGGTTTGCGACGCCGATTCGTTACTCTCCAGTGCGAGTAGCTGAAGGCCGCGAAACTACTGTCGCAGTAAGGCTGGCAGTTAGTAGCTTGCCTATCGAGCTCAGGCAGGTTGTGGTGATGAAGGAATTTGAAGAGCTTACTTTCAAAGAGATCGCCGATGTGCTCGAATTGCCGCTCAGCACAGTTAAGAGCCGACTGTACACGGCATTGAAGCAGTTGCAGATGCGGCTTCAGAAATTTGGTTAGGCCGAAGTGCGAGAGGTGGGAGTAAAGTAAAATGAAAGAAGTCAATGCCCGAAATTGCGGACGAGAGAACGACTTGATCGCCTTTCTGTATGGCGAGTTGAACGAGGTAGAGACGGGAACTTTCCGGCGCCATGTGTACGATTGTGCTTCATGTAACGCTGAGTTCGAGGCTTTACGTGATGTTCGTGAATCGGTTGTGAGCTGGCGCAATGAATCTCTCGGTCTCATTTCCGAACCACCCGTGGCAAGAGTCGAAAAACAAAAACCTTCCGCCTTGGCCGCTCTGCGAGAGTTCTTCAATCTTGCCCCGCTCTGGATGAAAGGCGCCGTGACCTTCGCTTCAATACTTTTTTGCTTGTTTGCCGGACTGGCTATTGCGCGCTTGCGAGAGAATCCGCCCGTGGCGATTGTCACAAATCAGGAGAGTCTTTCCGCCCAGGAGATCAACGCCCGGGTTGAGAAGCGCGTACAGGAGGAACTGCAGCGAATTAAGACTTTAGAAGAGAAGACGCCAGTTTCGAATGTTGTTGTCAGGGGGACGCCGGAGCGAAAGCCGGGCGCGCGGGCGAATCGCGGCAACAGCGTCGCGTTCAACGGTCCGAGTCAGAAGGCGCGACGTCCGCTTTCGAAGAGTGAGCGCGAGCAGTTAGCGGCTGATTTGAGGTTGATATCAGGAAAGAATGACAGCGACCTTGATCTGCTCGACGATCGAATCAACGAATAGCGAATTCTGTAACTCAAACTGTTAGTTTTCGTTACAACCACCGGAATTTATTGATGAGGTTTTTTATGAAGCACAACGCAAAAGTTTTAACGCTATTTGCGGCACTCGTTCTCTTTGCCGTCGTTCCGGCGAGTAGTGGGCAAACAACTCAACAGCAACCGAGCAATCCGGAGGCTCAACCAGGCGGTCTCGGCGGTGATCCGATTCGGCAGCTCAATCTAACCCCGGAACAGCGCGAACAAATACGCTCGATCCGAGAACAGAACAAAACAGAACGGGCTGCCATCAATGAACGCGTTCGCGAAACTAACCGCGCGCTCCAGGCCGAGCTCGATTCTGATAACCCTGACGAGGCTGTCGTTGAACAGCGTGTACGCGACGTGGCAGCTGCTCAGATCGCAGCGATTCGGATGAGAGTCCTGACCGAAGTCAGGATCCGGCGCATCTTGACGCCGGAACAGAGAATTGTCCTGCGCTCGCTACAACAGCAGGCTCAAGACGTCAGACGGGAACGTCTGCTCACCAGTCCCGACGCGAAACAACGGCGTCAAGCGGAGCGGTCTCGCGGATTGCAAAACCAGCGTAATGGACTCGGGCCACTCCTTCCTCGACGCGAAGACCCACGCCGTCCTCGCCTCTAATCGTTAACAGTGCGAACGAACCCGGCCGGCCAGGCAAATGCCTGACCGGCCTTTTGTTGTCAGCAGTCTTCGCAAACGTGATGCTGTAATCAAGCCGTAATCCCTTCAAGCTTGACGGGTTGCGTAGATTTTGCGCATGATAAGCCGCTCTTTTCAAATGTGGCCATCGTTCTATTGGAATCGAAAGCTTTCGAAGTAAGCGGTCACGATTCTTCAGACGTCGCAACAGCCAAGCGAGCAGAGTCCACCGACGGAAGTCGAGACTCCTGGTGGCTGGTTCCCTTATTAGCCCCTAAATGAACTTCGTTACGCGCTCTATCTTCGAGCTGCAAGAGACCACGTTGATGACCGCGCGTGCGGTCGCCGGTCTCTTCAAAGGCCCGCGTTATCTGACTGAAACGATCACGCAGATGGACGTGATCGGCGTCGGGTCACTTACGATCATTCTGCTAACCGGATTTTTTACCGGCGGCGTGATGACGCTGCAGACATTTCCGACTCTGGCCTTTTACGGGGCGCAATCGCAAACGGGGCGGCTGGTCGCAATCTCGTTAATTCGTGAGCTCGGTCCCGTGCTGTGCGCGCTGATGGTAACGGGTCGCGTTGGTTCCGCTATAGCGGCCGAACTTGGTTCTATGACCGCCTCACAACAGATCGATGCAATGCGGGCCCTGGGCACCGATCCTGTTAAGAAGCTGGTTGCCCCACGCCTGATTGCTCTGATAGTTACGTTGCCCTTGCTTACGGTTGTCGCTGACGTAGTTGGCATCGGTGGCGGCGGCATTGCTGCGACAAGTCTGTACGGGCTCTCCATAAATGAATTCCTAACTTCGGTGCGCGATGGGATTACGGCCGATGATATTATTGGCGGGGTAATCAAACCCGTCTGTTTTGCAATCATCATCGCATCGGTTGCGTGTTATAAAGGTCTGACGACTGAAGGCGGCACAGTGGGTGTGGGAAGATCGACAACGAGGGCTGTCGTGACAGCGTCGATCATTGTCATTGTGGCTGATTTCTTTCTTGCGCGAGCGCTGCAATACATTCTGGGAATGCCGAAGAATTAGTTAGTTTAAAAAGATGGCCCTATCAGCGACTGAATCACAACATATCAGCTCCCCTGGGCAGGTTAGCCAAAATGCGGCTGGCTCAACCTTCGCCCACGTCGACGACAGTAATCGTGCGATTCCCGCTATTGAGTTTCGCGACGTGGTGCTTGCCTTCGACGAGCGTGTGGTCCTGAGCAAACTTAGCTTCAAGGTAATGAAGGGGGAGACGAAGATCATTCTCGGCGGCTCGGGTGGTGGGAAGTCTACGATCATCAAGCTTGTGCTGGGTTTGCTGAAGCCTGACGAGGGACGAGTTCTCGTTGACGGCGAAGACATCACTGAATACAACGAAGTCCAGATGATGGATGTGCGCAAGAAGATTGGAATGGTGTTTCAGGAAGGGGCGCTTTTTGACTCGTTGTCGGTTTACGATAATGTGGCCTACCGCCTGCACGAACAGGGTCTGCGCGAAGACGACGTAGAACCTGAGGTGCGCCGGATGCTTCGCTTCGTTAATCTCGAAGACGCCATCGACAAGATGCCAGCTGAACTCTCGGGCGGTATGCGCCGGCGCGTCGGCATTGCTCGGGCTCTAATTGGAGATCCGAAGATCGTGCTTTTCGACGAACCCACGGCCGGCCTGGACCCGCCAACCGCCCGCACCATCTGCGAACTTGCCATGAAACTCAGGGACCTTGAGGACGTGTCGTCTATCTTCGTTACCCACGAGATGAATAACCTGGATTACCTGTGCTCCGAATATGCTGTCGTCAATGAAGAGGGACAGGTAGTTTTTGAAAGGGAGGGCGAACGCCTTTGCCTGATCAACAGCAAAGTGATGATGATGCGCGAAGGCCACATAATCTTTAGCGGCACGGACGAAAGCCTGCGCAAGGCAGATGATCCGTACATTAAGAAGTTTCTTCGCGGACATTGATAGAAAGGATTTCGGATGAGAGCTGAAGAATGAAGGAAGATAAACCACGATGCGCACTCGGACAATGCGCTTACTCTGGTTTCATCCTTTCTCCTTCATCCTTCGTCCTTAGATTTGCGCCATGCCAAGATCAACAAAAACGGTAAGCTTAAACCAATTGCGCGTGGGCATATTTGTGCTGGTGTCCATAGTGATCTTGATCTTTCTTATACTTAACGCCTCTGGCGACATCAACCCGTTTAAGAAAAAGCTTCATGTGAAGGCACGATTTGCTGACGCAAATGGTCTGCGTTCAGGATCAGAAGTCCGTCTGTCCGGCGTCCGCGTGGGAAAGGTCGACAACATCACGCTATTGCCACCTTCGACCGAACCTACAGCGCAGCGCGTCGAAGCCTTGATGACGATCGACGCGATTATTGATGGTCGCCCAGCCACTGAACGCATACGGCAGGATTCCACAGCCACACAAGGCTCGCCGAGCTTGCTGGGAAATGAAATGCTCATCAACATTAGCCCGGGTACGGCGTTGGCGCCTCAGGTAAAGGACTACGACATTTTGCGGTCATCCAGCGCGAACACAGTAAACGACTTCGCGACGTCCGGAACTGACCTGGCCCAACGTCTCAGCAAGCTCTCCGATCAGATGAGTGTCATTGTAAAAGACGTGCAGGAGGGTAAAGGGACCGTCGGAAGGTTGTTTAGTGACGAAGCCCTTTATAACAACCTCAATGCGACCGTGCTAGAAACCCAAGATGTAATGCGGTTGGTAAGATCAGGAAAGGGTTCGGCTGGCAGGTTTGTCAACGATCCCGAGCTTTACAACAACGCCAATGAGATTGCGCTGCAACTGCGCGAAATTGCCACAGATTTACGATCCGGACGTGGAACCGCCGGCAAACTGCTGACAAACGACGAGCTCTACAACCGCATCAATCGCACGGCTGACCGGCTCGATCGTTCCGTGGACCAGATCAATTTAATGATCGCAGACATCAATTCGGGTCGCGGGACTATTGGCAAACTTCTCAAGGACGAGCAGATGTACAATGACGCTCGCGCCGCCATCGCTCGCTTCAACACCACTGCCGAGCGAATTGACAATATTGTTTCGGCCGCTCAACGCGGTGAAGGCACGGTAGGTAAACTCCTGACTGACGAAGCCTTGTATTCAAACGTCAACCAGCTTTCATCAGAAGGCGTTAAGCTGATGTACGACTTCCGCCAAAATCCAAAGAAGTACTTAACCATCAAGTTTCAAATATTCTAGTCCGAATCAGCCAACCCGCTGCAGCGCGACGTTCGATAAGAATTCGCAGAGATCGTCGGTCGATAACTCTCAGACGAGTTCTGGGGTCTCCTCATACCCCACGATTGACTTCGTTGCCCTCGGGGCGCTCGCCTGCTGCGCCCGCCGTCCGACTAGAAGGGATTCTCGTCCGCCGAGGGTCCGTAGATTGAAGGCACGGGAATGTCGTTCAATCGCAGGTAGACGCCAAGTTGTGCGCGATGATGAATCATATGGTTCATCACGAAGCTGCGCAGGACGGCGATCTTCGGCATCGTTAAAATCTTGTTTCCGTTTGAAAACAAACTCCAGGGCTTGAATAACTCTTCGTCACTGGCACCGGCAATCGCAGCCCGTGCTTTCGCGGCATTGTTGTCGAAGTTTGCCAAAAGTTCTGTCTGCGACTTCGCGAGCTCCGCAGGAGGCAAAGGCTTTCCTTCTGGTGCAAGATCCAGGGAATCCTCATCGATAGTGTAAACGGCCCACGTCGGTATGTTGCTCAAGTGTGTGGCCAAACCGCCCATGGCCATCGACTTCTGGTGCGGCTTCCAGTCTGACTTGTCATCCGGTACGCGCTCCAGCGTCTTACGCGTGTTTCCCATCTCGTGATCAAACTCGGGCAGTAAAGATTCACTTAGTCCCATTTCTTTCCTCCAGATATTTAATCTTCAGCATCTTCGGAAGTTCGAAATTACCCCAACCACCTTGCGATGTCGATTGAATAATCATCGTACCATCAGCGAGGCGACACAATACCAAATGCGCGAACCGGGAACGTGCCCATACCCTTTACCTTTACAGGCACTGCGAAGAACCTGAAGTCTTGATCAGGCAAATCACCCAAGCCGCAGAGATGTTCAACTATCGGGATTCCTTGTCGCAATAGGATCGAATGAGCCGGGCGATTGCCACCGCTGGTATCGTCGATGTTGTATGAATCGATGCCTACGAGCGCAGCATCAGACCGCGCCAGATGTTCCGCCGCCTCGGCGGTCAGGAAAGGATGCCCGCCATTGGAGTATGCATCGGTCCGCCAATGTTTGTCCCAGCCCGTATGGAAAAGTACCGCCTTGCCTCTAAGATCCAATTCCGCTATTGCTGCCGCCGAAATGGCGCGCTCATCAGCATTAACTTTTCTAACTACGATGCTTGCCAGATTCGCTAATGAGTAAAGGTCAAGACCCGCCAGATCCGTCCCATCTGCGTAGCGATGGAATGGGCTATCGAGGTATGTTCCTGTGTTAGCCACCATTTCAATCTTCCCAATTTGAAACTCGGTGCCTGCTGCGTAGTAATTCTTCGAGTCCTCCCGGCTAAGATGATCTGTAATCAAAGGCGCGGGCAGGCCTTTGTAAGTAACCATGCCGTCCCAAACAGTGTGACAAACGTCAATTAGCTCGTAGTCGTGTTTCATTGATACTCCGTTTATCGCTCACGTTCTCCAGCACACGCTGTTGCCTGGTCAGTCGCTATAGAGTCTTCCTTTGCACCAGCACTTGGAAATGTGAAGCCATTCCGTCAGGTAAAATCATTTCGCGGGCAGCAGCACGAAGGCGAAGACGTTCAAAGTCGTCCTGGCATTGTTGCGATGCAATCGCCAACTGCTCCAGGAAACCAGCCGCCAGCAGGAATTTGTCTTGCCGCTCGAATTCTACGAGCTCAAGCCCCAACCGTGCTCCAACTGACTTTACAAAACTCCAATTCACGGTCGTGGTGAGATCTTGCTCACCTGGTCGCGCCAGCAGGTTGTCAACGATCTGATGACGGTGAAATCCTCGCAAAGTTCCGCTTTGATTTGCCAGCGGGGAATAAAGATCCTCGGCAGTCGCACCGTAATCCACCGTCACGAGATACCCTGTGGCCATCTTGTCGGCTACTTTCTGCAGCCAGTCCTCGATTTCAAGATTGACATCGGCAATCTGTCCCTCGCCCGGCCGGAAGCCAGCCGCCTGGAAATATCTTTCCAGCCGCGGCAATAATGTCGGGCTTGGAGCATCGAGCAGCCATTCAAAGTCTCCATTCTCGCCGAAGGCTACATAAAACTCCTTAAGTTCGCCATTACGTAAAGCAATCCGGTGGATCGGGAAAGCATCCAGCAACTCATTTGAGAAAACTACGCCGGGATTGATCTCCACGTCGTCAAGTTTTCTGAAGTGAACTCGATCCTCGAAGATGTGCAACCGTTCACGCGCGAGGTCGCGCGAGGACGGGCTGACTTCGTTAATGACGTACGAAGTCGCTGCGAAGATGTCTGGGAAAGACTGTTGAAGTGTTTGCAGTAAACCATTTGCGAATTGTCCATCGCCGCCGCCTGCCTCAACGATCTTCCACTGTCCGGGCCGCCCCAGCTGATCGTAAAGTCGGGAAAAGTAGCGGGCGAAAGTGGCGGCAAATAAACTACTGCGCTCCGGACTGGTGCGGTAGTCGCCTTCCCTGCCCCACTTTATTTGGTCGCTCCGACAATAGTAGCCATCTTCGGAATCGTAGAGCGCTGTCTTCATCCAATCATAGAATGTGATGGGCCCTTCGTTCCTGATTCGTACACGAAGTTTGTTAGAAAGAGCCGAAGAGTTTGGGATGGCTTCGATCATCTGCACAATCGCCGGTGCCCCTAGCCGAAGGTAGTTAGTCGAATTTGCTGTGGAATTATTCTATCGCAGAAGCACACAAAATAGGCTGAGGGAAATTGCCTATTGGTTGTTGGGATCGTCCTTCTCGAGGAGGCGCGTCGTGTTTTCCGTGATGCTCGGTGGTGGCTGATAAATCTCGCCGGTGTTCGCGCGTGGTCTCCAGCTGGTCGTCGCCTTCGCCGAAGCAGGCGGTAAAGCTGCGCTGCGTGCAGGCCGCTCAAATTGAGGGGTGGCAGACGGCGCGTACGCGGCCAGCTGGTCAACCTCCATTTCCGGAACCGCATCTTCCATCAGCACTGCGTACAAGATCCGAAGCAATCCACCTACGAAGCAGAGCAGAGCAGCCAGCGGAACGAGTATGCGGGAAGTTTCCCACAACAGATTGACACTCAGGATCGCCACAATAGGAACAACAAGCAAAGTGCTGAGCATGAGCATCGCACCTTGACGAATTCCTTTGCTACGAGGAGAAGGCTTTTGCTTCCCCGGTTGCAGGTAGCGTGTCGGAATCGCTCCTCCAGATGCCAGCACCGCCACGACACCATCCAGAAGAAAACCACACCTCGAACAGTATCTGATCGCATCGGAGACTTGCTGCTGACCGCATTGGGGACAATACATTCGAGAACCTCGCTGGCTTTAAACTTCCAGACTTTAACCTGGATTCGCGCCGAGAAACTTGACCTAGATAATAAACCCAGGCGGACTAATACCGGAAAGAATCTTTAGAGCGAGCACCGCTTGGGCCTGGTAATCAGCCGCGCGCACCAACGTTTTCACAAGGAGGTCAATTAGCGGTCTTGTCTCACCTGACGGCACCGCGACATGCTTCAGAAGGCAGTCATCATCGGCAAAACTACTGAAGGCGCGCTTGCGAGTCGCCTCAACATCGGCAAGATGTTCATTGACCCTGGCGGGCGTCGAGAGGTGTTCCGGTAAGGTCCACTCAAATGGGTCGTCCCAAAGATTTGACGTTATGCCGCCGAACGTTTGTTCGATTGCTGCCGCCCCTCTCAACACGCTTTCGCCAATCGAAAGAAGTTGGGGCAGTCCTGAAGGTAATCCTGAGTTGGCTGGCGCCGTGTATAAAATATCGACCCGCGTCTTTGCAATTACGGCAGTTGACTGCGCATGCAAACGCGCAAACTCTCGGTCAAGGCCTTCTACAATCTGACGCTTGCCAAGGGTCTGCGCGTTCTTCTTATCGTCCATACGCTGACCGGGTGATGGAACCTCAACCCCGCGCCTTACCTTCCCTGCGCGCTCCGGTCGGTCTCTTCCAACACCGTGCCGTAGTTTCGACCACCAAAGTTGAAGCCCGTATAGACATGGCCCTTAGCGCCCACGCGTGCTCCGCGCGAAGGCACTCCACGCCGCGTCACGACCCAGAGCCTGCCGGTGCCATCGTCAATTTCGTACGCGCCCTGGCCCAGCGCTCCATAGCTATCCCTGACGGTGCCGGCAATTGCAACCTCTTTATTCCTATAGCGCGCCGGGTCGGCGTTGATTTTGGAAATCGTTGTTTGGCTGGGACAGGCTGTAAGCAGAAGCACCGCTGCAAGTATCAACGATGCTGATCCGATTCTCTTTACCAAATGCATACGCGTCTCCTTTTCCATTTATGTTTACTAGAGGGAGAGCGCCGCATCAGAAACTAATTGGGAAACACTGCGGCACTTAACAGATGCCGGCAGCCTTGAAACCGTTTTCTGCAGGGGTAAAAAGATCGTGTCTCGTTTCAGAGCACCACGGGTTTAAGACTGACGAACCGATGCTATACTGAGCGCGCACGAAAATCCAGGCGAGCGCATAAGGTTCTTCTGTTGCCCGGCCCGGGCCTTGAAGAACACCTCATCATCGTAAGAAAAACCGGAAAGCCGCGAGTCGGCATTTATCGGGCGCACGGACTGCGACTTTTGGAATCCGACTCGTCGCGTGTCCGTTTCCTCTAAGGTCACTCATGTCCGCTGCACTCTTTGTCAGCTATTCTCGCCAGGAGTCGCCCTTTGCGGATAGCCTGCTGGACGAACTCGAAGACCGTGGCTTCAAAGTTTGGATGGATTACCAGAGCCTCACTCCCGCACGTCCATGGGAGGAGGAGATCTGCCGGGGCATCGAAGAGGCGAATGTTGTACTGCTGGTAGTTTCTAAAGCCTCCATAGTGTCGAAGTTTACGAGCGCGGAAATCGAAACGGCATTTGAACTGAAAAAGCGGATCATTCTTATTATCTTTGAGGCTGTTGAATTACCGCCATGGCTTCAGGATTGCGAGTGGGTTGATTTCCGAAAGTCGTTTAAGAAAGGCTTGAATGACTTACTAAAGCAACTGGAATCTGCGAATGAGAAAGGACCTGCGCCACAAAAAGGATTTGCAGCTCCCCGGCTCATCTGGATTTCATTCCTTGTGAGCCTCGGAGTGAGTTCTATTACGCTGCTGGCTTTCTGGTCTCTCTACCTTCCTTACTTCCTGCTTCCCCTGCCGTTCCGCATACTGAAGCGCGATTTCAATTTTTTTCATGTACAACTTGCTCTCATTATTTTGCCGTTTGCCCTGGTGATCTCGATTTTCCTGAAACCTGGAAACTCAGATTCCGTCGGGCTGTTCGAAGCATATTGGGTATTGTCTGTGTTTCTCAGTTTCATATTGGTTCCCTTGATGCTTCTTCTTTTACGTTCAAAATCAATGCGGCGATGGGGTAAGCCCAGGGCCTCACGGCCGACGTTTGCCAATCCCTATCGTCCCAATGTGGAGAAGCCACGATCAGTTACTTTTACCGTAGATGCCGCGCCAGAGGACAAAAGGTACTGTGACGATCTAATCAAAGGGATGGAGAAATATGGACATCGCTTAGAGGCTGACGCTCAGAAGGCCGAAGTAGCCTTCGTCCTAATCTCCAGATACAAGACTGACACCGTTTACAACCCGGAAGTGCGGATTGTTTATCCGGTACTGTTGCAGGCAACCAGGGGAATTGATCCTAAAGTGGAACGAGTGCAATGGATTGACTTCAGGCGCGGTCTCAAGAATCTTGACGCTCTTGCTCAACTGATTCCCGAGCCGGCAAAGATATTCAAAGCGCTCGGCATTGCCCCGATGGGAAATCAGACTGTCCTCCCCCCTATCATTCAGGCGCTTGTCGTCTATTTGATTCTACTTGGAATCGTTACTTTCGGAGGCTGGGGAATCGCTGTACTTCAACTCCGTCAAGGTGTTGGCTCCGGTGACATCCTATTCTTGTTGATCGGGCTGATGATTCTGCTTGGTAGTGTCTTCTTGACGGCTAAATCACTAATTAATCGCAAAGGCAGAATGGCCTCTCTGCGTTACCTGATACCAGTTTTGATATTTGGAGTGGGCGTTTCGGAACTGTACCTGAGCATTCATGTCTTAAAAATAGTCGGCTCATTGCCTAAGGTGCAGGGAGATCTGCGGGGCGGGATCATCCTGGTTAGCTTACTCGTCTACGTAATCGGTTTAATACTGATAGTGCCCCTCGCCGTTTGGTATTGGAAGGACCTGCGCAGATGGTGTCCCAAACGGACCAAGAGAAAACGCGGGGCGGCCTGATCGATTAGAAAGGCGTCCGCGCGAATTTCCGTTCCCGATCGTCTGTCATTTGCCAAACCAGCCAATCGGCTTGCCTGATAGATCAACCCAGACGCTCTTGACGTTGGTGTACATTTCGAGCGCGTGCTTGCCCATTTCCCTGCCATAACCTGATTGCTTGTAACCACCGAAAGGCGACGCGGCATTGAACATGTTGTAGGTATTGATCCAAATCACGCCGGCTTTTATCTCTTTCGCAAAACGATGGGCCCGCGTGATGTCGCGCGTCCAAATTCCGGCGGAGAGGCCATAGATAGTTTCATTGGCCTGCCGGATTAGATCGTCTTCGTTCTCGAATGTAATCACTGAGACTACCGGCCCGAAGATCTCTTCCTGGGCCACGCGCATCTGGTTCTTTACATCCGAGAAGATTGTTGGTTGGAAGAAATAACCGTTTTGAAAAGCTCCCGGCAGCGTTGGGCATTCGCCTCCGGCCTCGACTTTCACGCCTTCAGCTCGCGCAATCTCGGTATAACTCTTTATCCGATTGAGTTGATCCTGCGACACCTGCGGGCCCATGTGCGTGCCTTTGTCCATCGGATCCCCCACTACGATCTTCGCCGATTTCTCTTTCAGTTTTCCGAGAAACTGATCCTTTACTGCCTCCTGGACGAAAAGACGCGACCCGGCGCAACACACCTGTCCCTGGTTGAAGAAGATTCCCATCATCGCGCCGTTGACCGCCTGTTCGATGTCGGCATCCGCAAACACAATGTTGGGCGCTTTGCCGCCAAGCTCAAGCGAGACCTTCGTCAGATTTTCGGCAGCAGCCTTCGCAATTAACTTTCCCACTTCCGTCGAACCCGTAAACGCAACTTTGTCGATGCCAGGATGCCCGGCCAGCGCGGCGCCGGCAGTTTCACCATAACCGGGAACGATATTGACAACGCCTTCGGGAAAGCCGGCTTCCTGTATCAACCTTCCCAGTTCCATTGCCGTGACGGGGGTTTGCTCGGCTGGTTTGAGAACTACCGTATTGCCGGCGGCGAGGGCAGGCGCGAGTTTCCAGGCAGCCATTAGAAGTGGAAAGTTCCAGGGAATGATTTGTCCGCAGACGCCGACAGGCTCTCGCAAAGTGTAGTTGAACATTTGCCCGGGCACAGGAATGGTTTCACCTTCAATCTTCGTCGCCCAGCCCGCGAAATATTCAAAGTTTTCCGCGACCTGCGGCAGATCGACGTAGGCAGATTCTCTTAAGGGCTTACCATTATCGGCGGTTTCCAGCGCCGCCAGCTCCTTGCTGTGCTCTTCAATCAACTGGGCCAGCTTGTAGAGCATGCGGCCCCGATCCCGCGCACTGATCTTCGACCATTTACCTTCGAAGGCGCGGCGGGCGGCCGTGACAGCCTTATCGATGTCCGGCTTGTCGGCTTCTGCAACCTCGGCGAGCGTCTCGCCTGTTGCGGGATTGGGCGTGTTGAATGTTTTGCCGGATTCAGCATCGATCCATTTACCGTCGATAAAGAGCTGATAATTCCGCGGGGTTTTTGTTTCTGCTGGTTGAACTGATGACATTATTACTCCTCGATTCGTGTCTCTGTGCAACTTCTGCGAGAACTCACAGAGAAGGTTCAAAAGTCCGTCGTACCGGCGAGCAGTTGCCGCAAGACGTAAGGAAGGATTCCGCCGTGTTGGTAATAATCGATCTCAATTGGCGTATCGATGCGAAGAGTGACCGGTACCTCTTCCGTTTCACCTGACGCTCGATGGATTACCAGCGTCAGGTCTTTTTGCGGTTTTACTTCTTCTTCCAATCCGATTACGTCAAAGGCTTCAGTCCCATCAAGTCCCAACGAGGCAGCATTCGTTCCATCCTTAAACTGACACGGCAAAACGCCCATTCCGACCAAATTGCTGCGATGGATGCGCTCAAAACTCTGCGCGATGACAGCTTTTACACCAAGCAGCTTGGTTCCCTTAGCCGCCCAGTCGCGCGAGCTTCCAGTGCCGTATTCCTGCCCGGCAATCACCACGAGCGGCACTCCTTCTGACTGGTATTTCATCGCCGCATCGTAAATGCTGGTGCGCTCGCCGTCCGGTTGATGGAGAGTTACGCCTCCTTCAACACCGGGCACCATCAAGTTTTTAATTCTTACATTCGCAAACGTGCCTCGCACCATCACCTCATGATTGCCCCGGCGCGATCCGTAGCTGTTGAAGTCTTCAATCCGCACGCCTTTCGCCTGCAGAAATAGACCAGCCGGAGAATTAGGCTTGATGGCGCCGGCGGGACTGATGTGGTCGGTTGTAACTGAGTCGCCGAAGATGGCGAGCGGTCGCGCGTTGTGTACATCGCACCACTCTTCAACGTCATTACTAAAGCCTTCGAAGTATGGAGGCTCCTGGATGTAAGTCGACTCGGGATCCCACTTGTAAACACTTCCGGTGCTGGTCGGAATCTCGTTCCACAAGGGGTTCTGTTCGGCAAAGTCGCGATATAGTCTGCGATAAGTATCCGGATCCATAGCTGCGCTCATAAGCGCATTGATCTCCCCGAGGTCCGGCCAAATCTCGCGCAGGTAAACGTCTTTACCATCGCTGCCTTTTCCCAGCGGATCGTTTGCCAGGTCGATGTCCACCGTTCCGGCGATAGCGAAGGCAACTACGAGCGGAGGACTCATCAGGAAGTTGGCTTTGATACTTTGATGCACGCGCGCTTCAAAGTTCCGATTGCCGGACAACACACTTGCCGCAATCAGATCATGATCGCCAAGGACCTGTTCGATGTTTGGGTCGAGCGGACCGGAGTTGCCGATACAAGTAGTACAGCCGTAACCCACCAGGTTGAAGCCGAGCTTGTCGAGATATTCCTGTAACCCAGTCTTTTGCAGATACTCAGTGACCACTCGCGAGCCTGGAGCCAACGAGTTCTTTACCGCTGAGCGAACATCAAGGCCACGCTCGACCGCTTTCTTTGCCAGCAGTCCCGCGGCCAGCATGACGCTTGGATTGGAAGTGTTCGTACACGACGTGATGGCGGCAATTAAGACGTCCCCATGTCCCAGATCAACTTCCGCATGCGGAAATTCTTCCGGATCAACCTCCACCAGGCGGTCCGGAGTCGGACGGTTGTTGACCATCTCTGTTTCCGTCCAAACGCTTGTGCCCTGCGGCGTCGAGATACCGCCCGCTGCCACCGGAACACTTTCGGGTCGTTGCTCGCCACCGCTGACGATTGCGGTCCTGGCGAAGTCAAGGGTGCCAATGCGCGTAAAATACCGCGCATTGATTTCTTCCCTGGACTTCCCGTAGCCACCGTCGCCAATTGGTTTATGCAAAAGCTCGCCAAACTGCCCCTTCAATTTTGAGAGCTCAATGCGATCCTGTGGCCGCTTGGGACCAGCGACACTGGGAGCGATCGAAGCAAGATCGAGATCGAGCACCGTGCTGTATTCGCATTCACCTTGTTTCGGAATGCCAAACATTCCCTGTGCCCTGTAGTAGCTGCGCACCGCTTCTACGTGTTCATCCGTGCGGCCGGTGGCTTTGAGATAGACGCAGGTCTCTTCATCAATTGGGAAGAAGCCCATCGTGGCCCCATACTCAGGCGACATGTTGGCAATCGTGGCGCGGTCGGTTACAGAAAGACTGGCAGCGCCATCACCATGAAACTCGACAAACTTTCCCACTACCTTCGCCTTGCGCAGCAACTCCGTCACTCGCAGCACCAGGTCAGTCGCCGTAACTCCCTCGCGCAAGCTGCCCGTCATGTGTACTCCCACGACATCAGGCGTCAAAAAGTAGACCGGCTGGCCCAACATCGCGGCCTCGGCTTCGATACCACCGACGCCCCAGCCCACAATTCCCAACCCATTGATCATCGTGGTGTGTGAATCGGTACCCACCAGCGTGTCGGGATAGTAGAAGCTATTGCGCTCCCAGGCACTCTTGGCCAGAAACTCGAGATTAACCTGATGGCAGATGCCGATGCCCGGCGGAATCACGCCGAAACCATCGAAGGCCTGTGTGCCCCATTTCAGAAACTGGTAACGCGAGTTATTGCGCTTAAACTCCATCTCCATGTTCTTGTGAAACGCGTCTTTCGTACTCGCGAAGTCAACCTGGATCGAGTGGTCTATGACGAGATCAACGGGCACGAGTGGCTCGATGACTTCTGTGTTCTTGTTTAAGCGAGCAACTGCGGACCGCATTGCCGCGAGATCCACCAGCAAGGGCACGCCGGTGAAGTCCTGAAGCAGGACCCTAGCCACGACGAACGGCACTTCCTCAGTTCTGTTTCCATTCGGCTGCCAGTTGGCCAGCGCGCGAACATCGTCTTCCGTGATCTTCTTGCCATCGCAATTGCGCAACACGGATTCCAAAACAATCCGAATGCTTACTGGCAACCTTGAGATGGGACCGACGCCTTCTTTTTCGAGCTGCGGTAGCGAGTAGAATTTGCCGGACTGGGCAGGACCTGAATCAAATGTTTGCAGTGAATTGAAGGGACTTTGTGGCATAGAAAACCGGAGAAAGCCTGCTCGTGATCAGCAAACGATTATTGCCGTAGCAGAAATCACGCAGAGAAGGTTTTAGTGTTTAGTTAACAAACTTAAGTGTAAAGTCCACGCAGCTTAATCGTCAAGGGAAGCCTCTCTGCGATCATAAACAGATGACGCGCGAGATTGTTGCTGAGCTTCCATCCGTTTGTTATAGTTCTTCCATCCCCCGAAGTTGTCACCGGTCTTATCAAGGTTTAGAGCCTCGCTGCGTTAATAAGAGTTGA
>JBKOZZ010000069.1:0-20373 GCA_046726155.1 Acidobacteriota bacterium | reverse complement strand
CGAAAACGGAAAACGCCGGACAGGCAAGATAAAACCGCAGCAACCCCGGCAGCCGTATCTTCAATGACCGAATCATAGAAAAGCGATGCTGATAAAGAAACCTGACGACATTCAGTCCAGCGAAATAACGGACAAAAAGATTTATCTCGACCGCCGCGCGTTTATGCGTGCGGCCGCACTGGTTGCCACCACGGGCGCTACCGCCGTGCTCTATCGCAAGCTAAATCCACCTCCGGTTGAAAAACCACCCGGGGAGAAGCTGGTGACCGTTACAGAAAACCCGAGCGCCAATCGGTTGCGTGAAGGTTTTATGGTGAACGAGAAGCTCACGGCTATCGAAGACATCACCAACTACAACAATTTTTACGAATTCTCGACAAATAAGCAGTCTGTCGCTTCCGCAGCCCAGGGCTTTGTGACGAAACCCTGGACGGTATCTGTTGGTGGACTGGTCAATAAACCGACGATTTTCGATTTAAATGAGCTTTTGAAGTTTCCTCAGGAGGAACGCGTATACCGCTTGCGGTGCGTGGAAGGCTGGTCGATGGTTATCCCCTGGATAGGATTTCCATTGGCGAAGCTTCTTGAGAAGGTTGAGCCCGCTTCCCAGGCGAAATATGTCGCCTTCCAAACGCTTTACGATCCGAAGCGGATGCCCAACCAGACAACCGGTGTGCTCGACTGGCCTTACGTTGAAGGCCTTCGTCTTGATGAGGCTATGCATCCCCTGACCATACTGGCAACAGGCCTTTATGGCGAGACTCTGCCCCCGCAGGACGGTGCTCCCATTCGCCTGGTGGTGCCCTGGAAATACGGATTCAAGAGTATTAAGTCAACTGTGAAGATAAGCCTGGTCGCCGACGAGCCACCCACTACCTGGAATATCCAGGCGCCCAATGAGTATGGCTTTTATTCAAACGTGAATCCTAATGTTCCGCATCCGCGTTGGAGTCAGGCGACTGAGCATCGCATAGGGGAATCCAGCTTTCGATCCCGGGATACGCTGGTTTTCAACGGTTACGCGGAACAGGTAGCGCACCTTTATGAGGGAATGGACTTACGCAAGTATTTCTGATTGATAACTACAGGATAGGCACTCTGAAAACTCGCCCGGAACCTAAATTCGTTTAGAAAGCGGACTTGTCCGCCGTCGCGACGCGGGGCACAAGTGCCCGACCTAAACAGGCGAAACATGAGCTGAAGCTTCTAAGAAGATGAAAGATATTCGTTTCCCAAAGGCTCTTCTTTTTATCAACGCGCTAGTACCGCTGGGGATGCTGCTCTGGGACGTTTATCACAAACGTGTGGGCGCTAATCCTCTGGAGTTTGTCACGCGCACTACCGGCATGCTGACTTTGGTTTTTCTAACTGTCACGCTTGCGGTCACGCCGGTGCGGAAAATTACCGGACTAAACTGGTTAACAAAATTCCGGCGTCTGCTTGGCCTCTTAGCATTTTTCTATGGCTTTCTTCACCTGCTGACCTATCTTTGGTTTGATCGTTACTTCAATCTGAAAAGCGTGCCGGGCGACGTGGCTTTGCGCCCCTTCATTGCCGTCGGCATGACGGCATTTTTCCTGATGTTCCCACTGGCAATTACTTCAACTAGCGGGATGGTCAAACGGTTGGGCGGAAAGCGCTGGAAGAGGTTGCACCAGCTTGTCTACGTGGCGGGCATAGCGGGCGTGCTTCACTTTTGGCTGCTAGTCAAATCTGATACTCGCCTGCCGTTAACATTCGCCTTTATTCTCTTGCTTCTGCTTGGCCACCGTCTTTTGGTGAAGTTTTACCCACCCGGTAATCCCGTGCGCAAAGCCACTTTGCTACCTCGCGACTAAATTCTGTCCGACAAACTTCAGTTTGCCTAGTGAGTTGGTAACGCAAACTGACAGGCTGCGTTAAACTAAGCGCGTCATGAATGATCCAGTTGCTCGCTTTTCAAGCAGAGCCGAAAACTACGCCAGGTATCGGCCTGGCTATCCCGCCAGCCTCATCGATATTCTTAAGTCATCTTGCGGGCTCCGGGAAACCTCAACCATCGCGGATGTCGGTTCCGGCACCGGTATTCTTTCCGAACTGTTCTTGAAAAATGGTAATGCCGTCATTGGTATTGAGCCAAATGCAGCGATGCGCCTGGAGGCTGAGCGCTTATTGCACGCATTTAGGAGGTTCATTAGCATTGACGCGACCGCCGAGGCGACAACGTTGGAACCCGCTAGCATTGACTTCATCACCGCCGGCCAGGCGTTTCACTGGTTTGATCGCGCAAAAGCGAGAAAGGAATTCGCTCGAATTCTGAAACCTGATGGCTGGGTCGTACTCATCTGGAATGAGCGCAAGCTGGATTCAACCCCTTTCTTACGCGAATATGAAAATTTGCTGCTTCGCTACGGCACGGATTACGAAAAGGTGAGGCACGAGAATGTGGCGGGGAAGATTGCTGAGTTTTTTGCGCCTGAGACTTTTCAGTTAAGGACCCTCGAAAACGCGCAGCATTTTGATTTCGAGTCGCTAAAGGGTCGGACTCGCTCGGCGTCATATACGCCGGAGCCCGGATCTCCGGGTTTCGAACCGATGTTTGCAAGACTTGAGGAGTTATTTAATGCCAATCAGCGAGACGGAATAGTCACTTTCGAATACGAAACAGGAATTTATTGCGGGCACCTCACCGATTAGCTTAGACAAGCGTTATAAACCGTACGGTCGCAAAGGTTACTCCCGGAAGTTACTCCAGGAAGAAGTGAGCCTGGCTAAAGGTGCCCAACATTACGGCAGTATCATTGAACTCACGCTGCAAAGGTTTAAGTACTCTCTCCAGGGCCGCTTTTCCCACGCTAATGAGCAACATATTCTCGCCAAATACATCGACGAGCTACTCCCCGAAGATCACCCACAACCACCCACGGACGGTGGTGGACATCGGAGCAGGGAGAGACCTCGCAGGTTCTACAATCATACCGTTTAGAAAAGCGGACTTGTCCGCCGTGGCAAGGCGGGGCACGAGTGCCCTATCTAAACAGACAACTTCGGAAGGCGGAGTTTCCAGGCGCAAGGCGGGGCACAAGTGCCCTATCTAGACGACAACTTCGGAGGGCGAGTTTCTAGGCGCAAGGCGGGGCACAAGTGCCCTATCTAAAACAGAAAACCTGGGAGGGCGGAGTTTCCAGTCCTCAGTCGGGTTTATTGGCACAGTAGCTAATTATTCTGGCGAGGAAGTGCGAAAATTCCTGGTGGGCGTTGCGGTGTTATCAACGATGCCAATGCGGTAGCCCGCTACCTGCCGCCAACCACCGGTTCGTCAGGCCGAGCTACCGACTTCCACAAAAAGGGTAGGGCATTCTAGAGTTAGCGGCCGCCCGTTTTGTTGCAGTGACCTTGCAATTTCAGGATGACTCGCATTTCCAGGGTTCGGTGTTGCCCAGTTATTAGAGGAAATCTACACCGTGACATCGGGCCAGGTGTGGCGCGACTAGTAAGCCCCTGAGGACCAAGACTATAGCCGCAACCACACCTTGACCTAAAGTAACCATGACTGGAGGTCTTACGATGTCTTTCCGTCATGGGCTTTGGCGGCGGGAACCAGCGCCGAAAAAGCGTCCTTCGCCGGCAGCGCGCCGCCTTCCTTCATCCGATATTCCGGCTGGTCTGTGAGCGGGGTTAGCATCAGACCGCCGGCAGCTCCTTCCTCCTGGCGAGCAATGAAATAAACATTCAACGCCGGGACCTTAACAAAGATATTCGCAGAAGGCACTAGAGCATTCCTGACCTTTGTAAGCTGTCTAATCAGCTTGGCGCCGCCAAATGCTGCGGCGGTCCATTTGCCACCTTCCTGCGTTAGAGTGATCGAGGATCGATTATTCATGTAGACATAATTCTGTCCGCTCACCGTCTTATACCCTCTAACGACCATAACGTGGCCGCCGCCGCCAACCCACCACGAGACGAACGCTACTGGCTTCTTGTTGCAGTAGGTTTGGTCCTACACCTGATCCCAGCTAATGGCCGTGCCACTTGTTTCGCTGAAGGTAAAGCCATACTTGTCCATGACCGGCCACCCTGTAGTGACACAAGGCCCGGGTCTGGGACTGTTACAGCAATCTGTGCGACCGATGTACTTGTTTGCGCTATCGCACTGCGAAACGTTCACCCCCAGGAAGTCCATACACATCTCGCCGCTCGCCGCCCAACACCAGACACTTGTCTCCTGCGGGCGTAAGGGCACGGCTAGATCGAAGCTTGCTGGCGGAGTGCAGGTTGAAGGTGCGGGCGTGCAAACTACGACAACCTGACAGAAAGAGAGTTGCTGTCAGGATACAATAATGCTAGACGCCTCATTGTTCTGCCTCCGCTGCTGTCTGTTTGCTCAAAAGCGCAAGGACAGACAGCTCAAACCACCGTCCATTTTCTGAAATTCTGTCATCTCAAGGGCGATCGTCTGGTAGCCCAACTCTCGCAACGTCCGTTCAAAGCGGGGATAACCGGCCGCTACTAAAACATGATCATTAACCCGTATGCAGTTGGCCGCATATTCTTCGCCAAGACTGACGCGCACAAGATCATAGTTGCGGAATTCCTTGTGGCCGGCCAAATCGTTTATTACCACCAGGCGGTGATCGCCTAAATAGGCAAGACCACTCTTCAAATGCAAAATATTCCTGATGCTTCTTATGTCGACGAAGCTTGTGGTGCAACCATAGGAAACCAGCCATTCAGCTAATTGCCGCGCACCGGCCTCATTGGTGCGCTGGGAGATGCCAATGAAGAAATGTTTGCTCGCTTCACAGACGTCTCCACCATCAACCGTGCCCGGCTCGTAAATGGAATGCAATTCCGAATAAAACTGGGAAAGGGTTTCCGCGATCTGCTCGACTTCGCCCACGCGGCTGGCCGCACCTGGTCTCGTGAGTATCGCGCCCGGTACAGAATCTCGCTTCGGGGTAGTAGGTTGATCCCGGTGTTCCCGGCCGGGCAGCCGGGCTGAAGGGGGACGGTGAGGGAGAACTCGGAGTAAAACTGCCATATCTTCCACAAAGGTCGAATCGGGATATCGCTCGTCAGCTGCTAAACGCGTCAACATCAGCCCACACCGCTCGAGCGCCTCGCAATACGCTGCGTGCTGCTCAATCGCCAGGGCATAGTTCGGCGTGCCCAGGTCCATGGTCGTCAACGCTTCAGGATAATTGACGCCTGGCGGTCGGACTATTGCCTCAGTGAACATTGTCTTCAAACTGACGTGTGCACAACATTGGCGGAGCTACAGAGGCGAGCGCAGTTTGATAGGCCCTCAGCGAGCGTGCCGCATGGTGGACCGAGTGTTACCGGAATTACCTGCTTGTAGGTCGTAGTATTCAGCGTTTCTTGCGCGCCTTGACATCGGTCATGATGATAGTGACAGCCAGTCCGATACCGGCGATGGCGGCGAGGAGAAAAAAGATCATGGCGAAGCCAGGATAGCCGAATATGCGGAACGAAGTTTCCACGCGCATTAGCATCGACGCTCCCACGATCAGGGCCGCAAGAATGAGTCCAAGGCTGATCCGGTTCGCCACTTTCTGAAGGCCCTCGAGCACGATCTTTTCATCGATCGCATCAACATTCACTTTGAATTCGTTGTTGCCTACCGTGTCCAAAATCTTATTAATGCGACCTGGCAGTTTTTCCGCAAACTCCTTAAGCTCAACTACGCCGCCGATCAGGTTTACAGGAGACACGCTTTGCACCAGGGTGCGCTGCAGAATCTCAATGGCGCGCTGACGAATGATCGTGGTTGGCTCAAAGTTTGGATCAAGTGTGAATACAACGCGGTCCAGATTCAGGAGTGCCTTGGCGACCATGGTGAACTCCGATGGCAGACGAAACCAGCAGTCGGCCGAAATCCTGGTTATTTCGAGGACTACCTTGCCTGAGTTGAGCCTGGTGAGATTGGCATCTGCATTCTCGGTGACAAGTTCGGCAATACGTTTGCTAAACTCAGCCTTATCAAAACGTGGCTTTGGCTCGCCCATCCGAATCGTGACTTCAGCGGCCTCCTCGCCGCGACCCTCGGCAATCGCCAACAGAAGACGCAGCACGTTCTCGCGCAAGCTGGGCAGCAAGCGAGCCACCATACCGAGATCAAACAACGCAATTTGATCGTCTTCAGTAAGAAAAACATTGCCCGGGTGTGGGTCAGCGTGCAGAAAACCGTCGAGTAGTATTTGCTTCAGATAAGCGCGAAATAGCTCGCGGGCTAGACCGGGACCGTCTATTTCCATCAAGCGCAGCGGGCTCAGCTCCGTAATCTTTTTTCCGGGGATATATTCCATCGTCAGGATGCGTGAGGTGCAAAAGTCGTCGACGGGATCGGGGATAATTATGCGTTCAAACTCTCGTAGGTTTGTGCTGAAAGTGATGAGATTGTTGGCCTCGAGTTTGAAATCCAGTTCGCGCAACAAACTGCTGCGGAGATCTTTGAGCATGTTTTCAAAATCGTAGCGCTTTCCCAGTTCTGTATGAGCATCCAGGAAGTGCGCGATCTCCCCCAGCGCGTCGAGATCCTCCACTATTTGTTCGCGGATGTTTGGACGCTGCACCTTGACTACCACTTCGCGACCGTCACGCATACGCGCGAGATGCACCTGGCCCAGCGACGCAGCAGCAAGTGGTTGCGTATGAAATTCCGCAAAAGCTTTTGAGAGACGTACGCCGAGCTCCGCCGAGACGATTTGATCGACTTCCGCGAATGGGAATGGTTCAATCTGATCTTGTAAACGGGAAAGAGCTTCCAGGTAAGGAGCAGGCAATAGATCAGCACGCGTCGAGAGCAGTTGGCCCAGCTTGATGAAGGTGGGACCAAGCTTCTCGAGATCCGCAGCCAACTCCTCGGCCCTGGGGGCCGTCTCCGCCAGCGTAGTTTCGCCGGCTTCGAGGCTGTCTTCCAGGCCGGCCTGCTTGACCAGATCTGAGCGCCCGTATTTCACGAGTAACAGCGCCACGTCTTTGTAGCGTGTCAGGCGTTCTGGTTTCAGCGAGACCATTCGATTAGTTTCCTTTGTGAACCAATTGTAAGTACTGATGCTGGTTCAAGCCAAAAGTTCACAGTTCAGCCCGGGGAACGCCGCAGCCCGCGTGGGGTGGTAGCCTTTAGACGGCCGCTTCGACAAGCAAGCTAAAGCTTGAACTCTAAACTGCATTAGTGCCCAATTGTACTAAAACTTGCGTCCTCGAGCGCTAGAGTTTATCCTGCGGGCGTTCACCCCCCGGGAAGTTTGTAGGCGAGCTGTTTGTCGGGTTTGGGTCAGAAGTCTTACTTAACAATCACGCCCCTGGTTGATTTTCAGCTTCCGCACACTATGGTCCATCCTTAACACAATGGAGTGTGTCAAATGATCAAGAGATTCGCCTTGTTGTTTTTGTTTCCGGCAATTCTCGCTGCCTGGTGCTTCGGCCAGCAAACAACCCCGCCTGCACAGCAGCCGGCTGCTCCTGCTCAGCAGCCCGCTCCGCCCAGGACGCATTTGAAGGTGGGCCAACCTGCGCCCGATTTCTCGCTCACCGATACCGAGGGCAGGCAAGTCAAGCTTAGTGACTTTAAAGCCAAGAAGAACGTCGTGCTCGCCTTTTACGTTCTTGCGTTCACTGGTGGTTGAACGAAGGAACTGAAGGCGTATCAGGCTGATATCGCCAAATTCGAAGAGACGAATACACAGGTTTTGGGAATTAGCATGGACAGTTCGCCGGCCAACAAACGGTTTGCGGAGGACATCGGCGTAAAGTTTCCTTTGTTGAGTGATTGGAGGCGCAAAGCCGTTAAAGACTACGGAGTTTATAACGAGGTTTCAGGATATGGGACGAGAGCCACGTTCGTAGTCGACACAGAGGGAATTATCAAACACATCGAGGAAGGCCGAACCGCGATCGATCCCACCGGCGCTTATCAGGCGTGCAACCTGTTTGATAAGAAGAAGGTTAACTGAAGAGAATTATCTTATTGAAACTTTAGGGCTCGCGTTGCCGCTGGCGAGTCCCCGATCAATCAATGCGCGCAAGGCTTCGACACTCATTTCTGTAAGCGCTATCCCGTTTACAAAAATAGCAGGCGTGCTGTCGATGCCGTAGAGTTGTCCGTCATCGATATCATGCTTGACCTCCGCCGCGTATTTGCCGCCATCCAACACCGCGTCGAAACGCGCCCGATCCAAACCTAGTTCGCTCGCATACTTTTTCAGTGACGGAACGTCAAGCGCATTCTGTCGCTTCAGTAGCAATGCGGTGTATTCAAAAAACTTGCCTTGAGCATGAGCGGCATTAGCAGCCTCCGCCGCCTTACGGGCATTTGCATGCATGGCGAGCGGAAAATCCCTCACCACTAACCTTACTTTCGGGCCATATGACTTCAGCACATCTTCGAGGATCGGCTGCATTGCGGCGCAGGAAGGACATTGGAAGTCTGTAAATTCGACGATCGTGACTGGCGCGTTTGCATCGCCTCGAACTGGATCGTCATCCACGCTTATCGATTGGACCGGAAGAGACGGTGCAGAAATCAACATGCGAATGTCGGCCCCTTTCCGAAGTCTTTCGGAGAGCGCCTGTTCCAACCGCTGCCGGTCCTGCTCCTGTAAGTAGGAGGCGATTTGATTACTAACAGTGGCCAACGCTTCCGGGATTCTGGCCTTGTTATCGGCGTAGAATTTTGCGACCTCAGCTTCGGTAGGCGCACGTACCTTTTCACTTATTTCCTTGCGTACAATTTCTTCCGGCGGGAGGTTGCGACGGCTTGCTTCAGCGAGTAAGAGCAGATCATTGATGGTCAGGTCCAACGCTTGCTTGGCAAGCATATAACCGTTGAGTCGCAGCTTGTACGCTATCGGTTTGAGCCGCTCGTTTATCGTGCCCACGGTTATGGGACGTCCTGCCACGGTAGCTACTACCGCAGCCGGTCCAAGGCCCGCGGCATTCACGTTAGCCACGTTTACAACCGGATGTGATGCGCGCAGACGCTTGATTAATTCTTCCGATATTCTCGCTTCCTGCTGACTTTTCAAAAACGCCACCACCTGTTGGCGCATTGCAACCGGGTCTTGATCGAGCTGATCGCGGTTGTCCTCAACGAACTTTTTGATCTCAGTCTCGGCCGGCTCGGTTATCTTGCTGGCAACTTCCAAATTGTAGAGTTGCTGCGGAGTGATTCTTCTTTTGGCTGCTTCGCTCTCCAGCAGTAGCGTGTTGATTTGCATTTCTAAAACCTGCCGGCGCGCTTCGTCGATTCTAGCCTCAACAGCCTCCACTTCCTGGCGCACTTTAGGATCAATCTCGGCCGTTGTAATGATTTGACCATTGACGGTCGCTAACTTAATCGGATTGCTGTGGGCGGTAATTGAAGGCGTAATCGTCGAGGAAGTTTGCGCCGGTTGAGAGACTGGCTGACCACTAGCCGGATTGGCGACTACCGGCCGCCTTACACCTTTCCGCGGAGTCTGGGCCGAGGGTTTACCGGCAATAAAGAACAAAAGAAGAACTATGACGAGGGTCTTAACAGGATTCATCGAATTAATTGTCCGCGAGATTTAACGCTGATTGATATTTGAAACAACGTTTAGAGCTCAAAGCCATCGACTAAGTTGTCCTGACAAGATGATCTGGCAGGCGGGAAAACCAGGGGAGAACTGCGGCTGGATTAAGTTTGGCTCTCAATGATAGCGGATGATGCTTCGGCGGCGGCGCTTCGCAGGCTTACGCGACGGTAGTAGATTCTTTTGCCGGCCATTCAGAATGAAAGCGAGGCCCTGGTGGGTGACTCCAAGCAGCCTGGCCGCACGGGTGACACTACCGTCGGATGCCAGAAGGGCACGCTTGATTAGTTCACCCTCATAACGAAGCACTTGTTCATCCAGCGAACTGTTCGTAACGGTTGCCTCCGGCATGAATGGTGCCAGGTGTAAAGTATGTGCTTCAGAAGCAAGCAGGAAGCGAGCACATTGGCCGAGACGGAATCGAATCGCAGTGTGTTGCGAGTGTTTTAGTGCCGATTCGGCACTTCTATAGTGCGCCTGCAGCTCAGATGGCGAAAGGATCGATCCCAGTTCTTCTATGATCGTAACGGAGGCAATACCTCCTGTCTCCAGATCACCGGCCCGGCCGGCAACACCAACAGCTTCGTTGAACATTGCCAAGGCACCGCTGTGGCGGCCAAGCCTGGCAAGCACGGTCGCGTGTGTCGTGAGAGCAGCGGCGAGATTGGATTGTTCGTCGCCTTCCCTGAGAATCTTCACCGCGCCGCTGGCGGTTTTTTCCGCCTGGTCCAAGTGTCCCTGACTAAGAAAAGCGCGCGCGCGGGTGTCTTCGAACTGGGCCCGAAGTCCTTTGTCATTCAACTTGGTAACTAGTGAAAGTGCCCGTCCAAGGTGATGGTGCGCCTCTTCAAATCTCTCCAGGTGTGTAAACAAGAAGCCAAGATTGTTTTCAACGATGGCGAGGAAACGACTTTCTCCGGCCTCCTCAAAATGGACCCCCGCAGCCGTATACTGCATCAGGGCTCGATCAATATAGTCTTCTCGACGTTCAGCAAGCCCAACATTTTTTAGCACCGTCGCATACTCATGGTGAAACTTAGCCTTGAGCGAACGGTTGCCGCTGCTTTCAAACAGCGACTCCGATTCGAAAAGGATTCGCAGCGCCTCCCTGGAGCGGGCGGATACTTGTTCCACAATAGCTTTATTCAAGAGGGCACGGAGTCTTTGTTGACTTTCAAGATCGCCCAGGCGTTGCAGAGCATCGTCGAAAGTTATTCTGGCTTCGTCAAGAGCTCCCTCGCGCCAGTAGCAGATACCCAGGTCGACACGCGCTTCGGCGATCTTTTCCGTCAAGTTTAACTCTTCAAATATTGCAGAGCTCTCCGATATTAAGTCCTTGGCAATTTCCTGGGCTCCGGGGATTTGACTCGCACTCCCGATCGCGCCTGACAAAGAGCCGACCCGCAAAAGCAGCTCAGCGCGAACCAGTTGATCCAAGTCCTCAAGCTTTGGCCGATCCCCGATACGCTGCCAGAATTCACTCAAGGCCAACCTGGCATCCTCAAATTTCCCCGTTTCCTCTAGTTGTTTGGCTTTCGCGCAGACCAGCCGTGCCCGGTCGTTGCTGTATGTGGCCACTGCTTCTTGTTGCAACTCAACTTGATTCATTTTCATGTGAGGTCGTCCTTTTTATTGAAGTGCAAGAATCCTTGCAAGAAACCTTGCAAGAGAATTACGAGCCAGCTATTATGCGCCCCGTTGGAGATTATTGGCTGGTTCCCCTCTTAATGCAACTGGTAATTTACAACCCAAACAATTATAGGAGACAAGATGAAACCCTTCAAAGCAATTTGCGCAGCAGCAGTGATTGCGCTCTCGCTCAGTATTCCAGCCTATGCTGAAGACAACCCGCCGCCACCTCCGGGGGATGTTCACATTCCTGGCCTGCCTGGCCCGATTTCTGGTGACGTGGACGATCCCACAACAACAGTAGTAGATAACCCGTCAGCCGACGGCGACGTCAGTTTCTCGGCGCTCGCGGACATATTGTGGGCGATGGCTTCGATTTTCTAAGACAAGCCGTCTAACAGGGTTCAGATTTCAAATCTGCTGTGACTGGGTCACGTTACTGCCTAAGTTAGTATACGACTAGCCGGGTTGTATCTTTGTATGCCCGGCAGGGGGCCATGACGGCGCATGCTACCTTCATATTGCACGGGAAGGCAAGAGCAATTGTGGAATCGGGCCTCAGGCAACTCACCGATGAGGCACCATATAGGCGCGTGTTTGCGCGCAGTTCTGGGTTGGAACGCGAGGCGACCTAATTTTCGTTCGCTGCCACTAGCCTTTGAACCGTCTCCAGGGTATCAATCTCGTTTGGTTTCTTATCTGGCCGCAGTCTCAGGATTCTGGGGAAACGGAGGGCATAGCCGCTTTTGTGCCTTTTCGATTCCTGGACGCGATCAAAAGTAACCTCAATCACCACCTCGGGTTTGACCAGTCGCACTCTTCCGTGCGCGAATTCTTTGATCGTGTGCTGCGTGAACCACTCCGTCATTTCGGCTAGCTCGGCGTCGGTTAACCCTGAATAGGCTTTACCAATGTTCAACAACTCATCATCTTCCTCCGATCGGCGAACTGCAAAGGTGTAGTCGGAAAGCAGATTCCTCCGCTTGCCGTGACCTACCTCTACTGCCGTCACCACCACGTCGAGAGTCGCGATTGCCCGCTTTAGTTTCAGCCATTCCCGCCCCCGCCTGCCTGGTTTGTAGAAAGACGCGGGACTCTTGATCATCAGACCCTCGTTTCCACGAGCCCGGGCGTCACTGAATTCTTCGTCAAGAGCAGCGACCTCAGCGAAGCGTTTGGCCAGGGAAACCCGGACGGTGCCTTGCGTGGGAATCATTTGCTCCAGAAGCTTGCGGCGTTCTTCCAGAGGTTCGTCAGTTAACACGCGCCCGGCAGCATACAAAAGATCGTAGGCCACCAGAATCACGGGCACCTCAATCAACAAGTCTTCGCCGATGGTTTTTCTGCCGAGTCGCTTTTGCAGTTCGCTAAACGGCAGGATTCGCTCTCCGCGAGCGGGCACAATTTCTCCGTCGATAACGGCGTCCGATTTGAGATCTCGGAGTGGCGATGCCAGCTCAGGAAAGCGATGCGTGATCTCATCCATAGTGCGCGAGTAAATAGCCACGCGTCCGTCTTTCGTGTGTGCTTGCGCGCGAATACCATCAAATTTGTCCTCTACAAAGAACTCGTCGGGCATGGTACGCGCGATGTCTGCCAGGTCGGCGGCGGGCGTGGCGAGCATAAATTTGATCGGATGAAACAGACGCATGTTAACGTCTTGTAAATCGTCGGCCCGGGCGCGAACGGCGGTTTCACCGATGTCGCCAAGAAGCATATTTACCTGGGCAACCGACGCCAGAGGCCGGTCGAAAGCCCTTGCGATCGCATCTTCCACAAGTCCTTCTCTAAGCCCGATTCGCAGGTCTCCGGCCAACAACTTAATGAGATACTTCGCCTCGAGCGGTGTAGCATGGCTCAACACGGCTGTTAGCAGCGCCGTCTTGTTTTTGATTCCACTAGTTTCACTCAAGCGTGTGATGATGGATTCTGTTTCGGCAAGACTTATTGACGGCTCGTGGAAATGTTTAGCTGCCTCGATAGCTTCATACGCCGTTTCACCGGCATCGCCGAGGCGCACATAAATTGGCCCGAGTTCCTCAAAACTTAGGCCTGTGGCCTCGCTCAAGGCGGTGGTGATGATGCTCCCTCCAACTTTGGTGGTGCGGGCATCGTTTTGAGGAAATTGGTGGCCCGAGAAGTAGCGGGCCGCGCGACCGAGGTCAACGTCGGTTAGTTCCTTGAGGTAGTTACCGACAAGTGCGGTTTTCTCGAGCTTCTTGGTTGTCGATGCGACTTGCTCCGCCACCTCGGCCAATCGCTGCAGGGAACCAGCCATGGCGCCGGTGGATGGTAAAGCCGCGACATCCTTTTCAACTGAAACGTTCATACGGCTCTCTACTGACGCCTTTCCAGGAAGGCGGCGAGGTCTGAAGACTTCATCACAACGACAGTCGTCTCCCAAAAGGTTGCGGGACGGCCAGGCAAGTGTCAAGCAATCAAAAAGAATCAAAACGCGATCAAACTGGGTCACTACCGAGCAGGATCAATTGGCGACAGCAGGCTTGCGGCAGCTGCTACCTTCTGGTTTCTCAGGCCACGGGTTACAATCTTCACCTTAAGGCCGTTTCCGAAAAGTATTAGCCGAAAGGTATTTTGAGAGAGTGGTTTTGTTGATCCTCGAGTCACTCGGCAGTACCGAGTTGCTTTTCATACTAGTGATGGCGCTGGTTTTTTTTGGCCCGCGCAAGCTCCCACAGCTCAGTCGTTCGCTGGGCAAAAATCTTGCAGAATTTCGGAAGGCCTCGGAAGACTTCAAACGCACCTGGGAGAGAGAAGTCAGTCTTGAAGAGTTTGACAGGGACGGGCCGGCAGCCGCCAATCACGCAATCCTGCCTGAGGAGAATTCTAAACTCGACTCTGAAAACCAAGCCGGCTTTCTAGAGCCGCCAAAGATTGGAGCCGTAACGCCGGACCGGGTGATAGCGCGTCACATGACCGGGGCAGATGCGGTTTCTACATCTGAGAAAACCAGTTTAGCTTCCGACCAAAGTGAGGTTGACGGCACGACTGAAGAGTCTAAACCCTCCCCCAAGCACGAGTGGTTATGAGTTAGTTAGACGATAAATATTCATGTCAACGTTTCAAAGAGCAATCGGAACAGGAAAGGGCAGGGAAGAGGAACTAGGCGGCCAGATGTCTTTCCTCGAACATCTGGACGAGCTGAGAAGCCGGCTGATTCGTTCACTCGCGTTTGTATTTCTCGCAGCCACTTTTTGTTGGTTTGTCTCCGATCGCATTTATCGTTTTCTTGCCGTGCCAGTTGAGCATGCGCTGGCCGAAGCGCAGCGGCGCCAGGTGCCGATCAACGGATTGACGGGTAACGAGAAGATCCTGCCATTGAATTCAGTTAAGGAAAACGACGTCGGCCGTTACATCTTTCCCGAAGAAACAAAGATTGGGTCCAGCGTGATTCCCGCAGGCGTGTCGGTGACGGCGCGTGTCGCAAAAGACTTGAACGGAGTTTTGGGACTCTTTACAGATGAGCCGTTGTATGCGGGCGCTACCATCATCCCGAAAGGCGTGCGCCTTCCAGTCGACTTCACCGTCTTGCCGGATGCCATTGCGGGCGTCAACGACAAACTGATCGTCACCAGCGCCATTGAGCCGTTTTCTCTCTACGTCAAGGTTTCGCTCTACGCGGCACTCTGCCTTTCCGTGCCATTCCTGCTGTGGCAAATCTGGGCGTTTGTTTCGCCCGGTCTGTACCCGCACGAGCGCGCTTACGTGACCCCGTTCATCGCCCTTTCGTCCATCTCGTTTGTGCTCGGGGCCATGTTCGCCTACAAAATAATTTTTCCACCGGCGGCAAAATATTTGCTCGGATTGGGTCAGGATTTCAGACTGCTATTAAAAGCGGATGACTACTTCGATTTCATCATCATAGTAATGTTGGGCATGGGCATAGTGTTTCAGATGCCGGCGATTACTTATGTGCTGGCACGGATAGGGCTGGTGACGGCGAAGTTTCTGATAAAGATTTGGAAGACGGCGCTAATCATAATTCTCATTGCCGCGGCGGTTCTCTCGCCGACTAACGATATTCCCAATATGCTCTTGTTTGCCGCGCCGATGATTGCTCTCTACATTGTGTCGATATTTGTGGCCTGGATATTTAGCCGTCCCAGAACGGCAGTTTGATCTTGCAGATCTGTAATCTCAATTTTCAGATTCCAGTTCTCAAAATCTCCGGTCTGGAGATTGTTTCGGAGGGTCAAAAGGCAACTTGAGCCCGCATTTGTGGCATCTTGACTGTGTCTCGGGGGAAACCTAGAATCCTTTAGATTCCGCATCTGAATCCGATTAATTGCAGTGTTTCGTACAGTTCCACACGAAGTTCTTATTTGTGATATTAGGAGTTTAGTTATGCCTTACCAGAAAGCCGCGCTTCGACTGGCCATCTTCTCCCTCGTTCTAGCCGCTGCCGCCGTATCTGGCTTCGCGCAGGACCCTCGGCAAAGCCAGGACGACCCGATGAGCAAACCTCGCAATGTAAAACCCGAGCTCAAGAAAGCTTACAAAGACTGGCTGGAGAAGGACGTCACTTACGTTATTACGGACGAAGAGCGAAAGGCATTCAAAAAACTCGCAACCGATGACGAACGGGAGCGATTTATTGAAGAATTCTGGCGCCGCCGCGATCCGGATCCGGACACTGATGAGAATGAATTCAAAGAGGAATACTACGAGCGCATTGCTTACGCCAACGAGCATTTTGCGTCTGGAATACCGGGCTGGAAGACTGATCGCGGTCGAATCTGGATTATGTATGGCAAGCCCGATGAGCGTGAGACTCATCCGATGGGAGGCAGCTACGAACGGCCTTCCTACGAAGGTGGTGGCAACACGTCAACCTATCCGTTTGAAACCTGGTTCTATCGTTATCTTCCGGGAGTGGGTTCCGGTGTGGAAATCGAGTTTGTCGATCCCACGGGCAGCGGCGAGTATCGCATCGCGCGCAATCCGAACGAGAAAGACGCGCTCCTGATGGTTCCGGGTGCTGGGTTAACGCTCTCAGAACAACTGGGTCTCTCTGACAAGGGCGATCGCATCAGCGGTCTCGGCAGTGTCGGATCGTCAAACTATCAACGCGAACAGGACAGTCCCTTCTCGCGCTTGCAGCTGCTTGCCGATCTCAGCCGTCCGCCGCAAGTGAAGTTCAACGACCTCGCTTCAGCCGTCAATACCGGAGTCATCGAAGAGAATCCGCTCAATTTCGATATTCGCGTGGACTTTTTCCGCCAGTCAGACGAGCGTGTTATTACCGCCCTGACAATTCAAACTTCGAACAAGGATCTGGTGTTCCAGGACAGCGGCGGACTACAGCAGGCCCGCATCAATATTTTTGGACGAATCACCTCAGTTGCCGGTCGTCGTGCCGGTGTGTTTGAAGATCCCGTAATCACGACTGCCACAACCCAGGAACTAAACGAAGCAAAGGACCGCAAGTCTGCTTACCAAAAAGCGATCGCTCTTTCGCCGGGCACTTATAAGGTAGATGTTATCGTGCGCGATGTTGCCTCAGGGGCCACCGGTGTACGACACGTCGGATTCACAGTTCCCAGATATGATGCGCAGAAGCTTTCGACCTCTACTCTGGTGCTGGCCGCTAAGTTAGAAAGCTTGATCGATCAGCCGGCCGTCGGACAATTCGTCATTGGCCAGACAAAAGTGATTCCGAACGTTTCCGGGATCTATCAGCGTGGACAACCAGTCGGAGTATATCTCCAGGTTTATAACGCCGGCATTGATCAAACGACGCTGCGGCCGTCGGTCGATGTGGAGTATGCACTGTTGAAAGATGGCAAAGAGCTTGGCAAACAGGCGGAAGATTGGCGCGGCCTAAGCGACTCGGGCCAACGCCTGACGCTGGCTCGACTGATCGATACGCGACAGCTACCGCCGGGTGAGTATGAGTTGACGATTCGCATTCGCGATCGCGTCTCGGGTCAGTCGCTTGCGCCGGCGGCGAAGTTCACCGTGGTGCAGTAAAAAACCTGGTAAATGGTGAATGGTGAATGGTAAATGGTGGTTAATTCTATTCACGATCTACGATTCACTATTTACCATTTACCATTCACCGCCTCGCATAGCTTGCCCTAACCGTATCCAGCTTTGTATTTCCCTGAACTGAATTTCCGCGCGCGTCCACGACATCAACTTCAAATCCGGGATACGACGGCCGAAATCTCGTGGTCTTCCACGTTTCCACCGTAATGTCGTTTTCAGCAGCGCGATGGTAAGCATACTGCGGGAGCCCGGCGCGATCCCCGCGGACGTCCGCGCCGCTCAAGTGGAGGATGCGCACGCGGAACCCTTCAATGCGCTTGATCTTCCTCTCAACATTTGCAACCACTGAAGACATTTATTTGCATCTGATTATAGCGGAACTCTGGTCCAACCAGCTTGTCGATAGAAGTCCGTGAATTCATCTAAATCAACAGGCTTTTCCCGGGTAGTTTCCTCATAATCCGCCGAATGCCATCGCCGGTACAGACAGAAGTAGTCGAATGTTAGAATGATTGAAATGGACAAGCGGATTCATGTGATTGGGTTGAACCAGGATGAGCTCGTCGAGTTTGTCGGAACAATCGGCGAGCCGGCCTATCGTGGCCGACAAATTTTTGCAGCGCTTCAGCATCGCCGCCTGCGAAGTTTTGATGAAATGAGCGATTTGCCGAAGGCCTTGCGCGAACGTTTGAATGAAACCGCCACCGCTTCCACACTTAGAGTTGAATCTCGTTACCTCTCCGAAGACGGAACGCGGCGCTTCCTGATGAAGACCCATGACAGTCTTCCCGTTGAGACAGTCTTCATTCCCGAAGAACGTCGCGACACGATCTGCTTCTCATCGCAATCCGGTTGTCCGCTGCAATGCACTTTCTGTCTTACGGCGCAATTGGGTTTGCTGCGTTCGCTGAGTGCGGGAGAAATTATCGAACAGATAATCGTCGCGCTCAACGACGCTTACGGCCTCGGCGAAAAGCCTCCGCGCGGCATAAATCTGGTCGGCATGGGAGCAGGTGAACCATTTCTGAATTTCGACTCCCTGATCAAGGCTGTCCGGATCATGGCCGATCCCCAGGGTTTGTTTATCGTGCCGCATCGCATGACTGTTTCAACTGCTGGAGTGGTCCCACGCATTCGAGAGCTGGCTGCGATCCCCGATCGCCCCAACCTAGCAATATCACTTGGAGCACCCACGAACGAAATGCGCGACCTACTAATGCCAATTAACAAGAAATGGCCGCTGGAAGAATTGCTTGGAGCTTGCAAGGAGTTTGAGCAGACGCTCAAAGCGGGCGAACACTTTACCTTCGAATATGTAATGCTTGACGGCGTTAACGATTCCGATGAGCAGGCGCGACAACTCGCAAACCTGCTTAACCGGCACGATCTACATGCGAAAGTGAACCTAATTCCGCACAATCCGGCAGACCCGCTGCCCTATCAACCGTCGCCGGCGACACGAGTTAAGATGTTCAAGTCAATTCTCGAGTCGAAAGGAGTGCGGGCTTTCGTGCGCCGGCCACGAGGACGAGATATTTTTGCGGCGTGCGGCCAACTTGCTGCTGTAACGCAAAATCTAAGTTTCGCGCAAGCTAACAGTTTGCGAGAACAACCTTAACTATTCTTAAAGTATTTGAGAAACGTGAAACAATATGCGATTCCTGGCCCAACTAGCTCTCATAACCACGCTCCTTCTCGTAGTGGCGAGTTTTCTAGCCACAGCCGCGCCCCAGTCAGCGCCGAATATTCCGGTCAACGGCTCGCTAGTGTCGGACAAGACACAGCGCGGACGCATGGTGCAGGGCACAATCGTAATGGACATTCCCTCCGGCTATCATGCCAACTCCAATCGTCCGCTGGAAAAGTTTCTGATTCCGACGCAACTGCAGATCGAGGCGCCCAATGGAATTCTGGTGGGCCCCATAGTCTATCCTCGCCCGCTCTTGCGCTCGCTGAAGTTTTCCAAAAGCAAAGTGTCGGTCTTCGAGGGCCGCACGATTATGCGGTTCAACCTAACAGTGCCCAGAAGTTTCAATGGAAACTCGGCGGAACTGAAGGCGCGGTTGCGATTTCAGAGCTGCAATGATGACCTTTGTTTCCCACCGCAGACCCGCGAGGTTAAGTTGTGGTTGACAATTGAAGGATGAGGGGAGAGGGATGAAGGATGATTTGACAAAAGACTTGGACAACTTGAGCTTGCATCCCAATGCCTCCGTCTGTTCTTCATCCCTTATCCTTCCGCATTCATCCTTCCGATTACCGACATAAGCCGCCCCACCTTTCCCTGGACATTCTTTTCGCGTCGATAGGAGAAAAATAGATCGGTGCGGCACATGGTGCAGAGTGGCGCTAAATAGATTTTGTCCGGATCCACCCCGGCGGAAATCAACTGGCTTCGATTCGCTTTTAAGAGATCGATGCAGGCGTGGGCCGGGCGTGTTTCCCTAAAGAGTTTCTGATCCGGAAAACTATTCGTGAATGCGTCGATAACGTCCGTACCCACTTCATAACAACAAGCTCCCGCTGCGGGACCCATCGCTATGCGCACATCCGGCGGCTTTGTTTCGTATTCTCTAATCATGCGCTTCAGTGCCTTATTCGCGACTTCGGCCAGCGTGCCGCGCCAGCCGGCATGGACGGCTGCGAACGCGCCCGTCTTCGGGTCACCAATGAGGATCGGCACGCAGTCGGCGGTCTTAACTCCGGCCAGAACGCCTCGCGCGTTGCTGACAATTGCATCGCAGTAAATTGTGTCCCCGCGCGCATCTTCGGCAGGCTTAGCTTCACTGAGATTATTTATGAGACGCACATCGGTGCCGTGGACCTGCCAGCAGCCGGCGAGTGCCCACTGGCCCGACGCGCTTGGGAAAAGCTTGAGAAAGCGGCGACGATTCTCCAGAATGTTCTCCGCAGTGTCTTCATTAAAGCCGGCAAGATTGAGCGCGTTCTCAGGCATCGGGCTGAGGCCGCCCACGCGCGTGGAAAAACCATTGGCAAAGCCTGCCTCTTCGAGTGGCTGGCAGACGAGCGCTTGCACGCCGTCTAGTTTGCGCCAGTAAAACCCAGCGCGCGTTAGTTCGGGTTCGACTGTGATTGTCTCCATTGGTATAGACATTATCGAAGTTGCACGGATTCGCGAAGCGTTGCAACGCACGCCGCGATTTCGCGAACGTGTATTCAC
>JBKOZZ010000068.1:0-4825 GCA_046726155.1 Acidobacteriota bacterium | reverse complement strand
AGGCGCTACCGCTTCCGGTTCCGTATTTGTCGACCCGCTCCGCCACCCTAAGGGCTCAGGATCTATCTAATGACCGTGATCTTCGTAACCGGGTGAAGCTCCCATGCAGTTGCGCGCCAGTTGGTCGGGTTGTGAGCAGCGGTGTTCTCGGATTGCTCGGCATGACCGACGTCGAAGTATAACCAGCCCTCGAATTCACACCAGTGACCCACTAACTGCCCTTTCAGAGTCTGTTCAGACCAATCTATTCCTCGTTCCGCAGCCGACTCTCTTAGATTTGGCGTGACCTCCAGCACAACGTGCTCGTTTTTCGCAACACCTTCACGGTTCGCAACCAGAATGTGGATGTCGCGACGACAGGGGCTGAAACAGTTTGTTGCTTCGGACCGCGCATATGCGACGTCGATCACCTGCCCCTGAATTCTGGCGGCATGGTCGGTCGACCAGCGATGACTATCGTCCCCTGGCTGAAGCAACTCATCGAGCGTAATTCTCGAATTGAAGTCAGACTCCTGCGGAAATGCAGTTCTATTCTTCAATCGATGAAGATTTCGAGCCTTAGTGGTGAGAGCAATCCCAGCCCTTGGACAATTTCGCGCCAGAACCAGCCAAAGCGCTATGAGAACAGCGATGCCAACACCGACGAGCAATAACGTTCGCTTCTGGGTCAACATGAATCAATCCTAATGCTGTTTATCTGATAGGCGAAAGCCGTCGCTGGTTACGGGTCGGTTGGTGTCACGAGATCAGTACCACCTCGCGGTAAAGGGCGTGTGAAAACTCAGGCTCAACTCCTTTACTCGATCCGCCGCAAAACATAGCGGTCAGGGAGTTCTTGTTCGCTCGTGACGTCATCTTTAGCTGCTCACTGTCGCGTTCTCTCAATTTCACGTATGATTCGTTTCTTCAATCACATGGAGCTAGTAAGATGAGCGACCGCAAATATCGGCAGCGCGGCTACATGGAAAGCGATCGCGAATCGCAACGACCAAAGCCGCAGACAGGGCCTCGCGCGGGGCCTCGCGATAATGAAGGCCCCCGCTCGCCACGGATGATGGCATTTGGTAAGACGGCGAAGTGCACCGCGTGCGGAGCAAAGGCTCCGACGAACATCAATCTCGACAGCTCTTGCCCAAAGTGCAACGCTGATCTCCACACCTGTCGCCAGTGCGCATATTTCGATCCCGGCGCCCGCTTCGAATGTAGTAAATCAATCCCCGCACGCATAGTGAACAAAAACGCGCGCAACACGTGCGAACTGTTCGCGCTACGAACTGTAGTCGAGCGCGAAACTTCGTCAGGGCCTCCGACGGATGCTCGGGACGCGTTCGCGAAACTGTTTAAGAAGTGAAATGTCAACTGGATGAGACGAGGCGCAGCGAGAAGTCTAAAGCGCCTCGTCTCATGCTGCTCGCATGAGATTCCAAAGCGCACGTCTTCTTTTATTGCTCGTCGTTGTGAGTGCAGTGATAGCTGTTGCTGCGCGCCTTCGCTTCAAGACCCCAAGACCTCAAGCACTTCGCCAATCGGACAACCTTTCCTATCTTGCAGAAACACGCGGCGCGGATGCTGATCTGTGGGCGCGGGCCATTGAACGAGTAAAGGAAGCTCGAGACGAGTCGCTCAGCGGCGCAGTCGAGACTCCAACAGAGCTACGCCACTACATTGACCGGCATTGGTTCCTGGCCACGCAGGTCGCCGAGGTTCGGAAATTCAATGTGCAATCCTGTCAGGATTTTGTGGATCTTGCCTCGATGATTGAGCGCGGCGAAATGGTTTCGGTGCCTGCCGTCACCGACAGCTACATCCTTTTCGGCGTCGGCGCCAAGGCGAATGACGGCGTGTTCAGCCGATATATGGATGACCACAAGATCGAGCTCTACGACGAAAACGAACTGCGCGATGCCTACGGACGGCTCGAGTCTGCACGCGCGAAGCTGCAAACGGAAATATCATTCGTGCAGAGTGAGTTGGGCGCGCTGAAGAAAGGCGATCGAGCGAGGCGGGATACGCTGCAAAAAGAAATCACAGCGCGAGAGCAAGAGCTAAAAGCGAACGATGAAGAGAAAGCGCTGCTCGACCAATCTTACGCGCGGCCGGAGGACCGGCAAAAACTCTGGCGAGATTTTGCGTCGTTACAAACACTCGCAAGGAATTTTGGCGGCCGCTCTTTTAACCTCGACGACGCAGCTGACCGTCAGGCGATGAGGGTATACATGCTTAGCTCTCTAAGACCCCAGGCGCTTCGTATTCTCGAAGAAGTAGCGAAGGACTACCACGACAAGTTTGATCGTCCTTTGCCGGTAAGCTCTCTGGTTAGACCGGAAGAATATCAGCACGCATTGAACAAAGTGAACCGGAATGCAGTGCTCATTGATAACCCGCCGCACTCGACCGGTCTGGCATTCGACATCGACTATCGTTACATGAGCGGGGCGGAACAGAATTCCATAATGATGCAACTTGCGCGCATGAAGAACGAGGGCCGCATTGAAGCAATCCGCGAGCGGGGTGCGAACTTCCACGTGTTTGTTTTCATCGACGGTCAGCGACCTAGCGACGAACTGATCACAGCGTCACTAGACGACGCCACTATGGAGGGAAAGGAAATGGAGCCCGCCGCGCAGACGAAGGCCAAGGTGGGGAGCAAATCGCGAACGGCGAAGCGAACGAAAACGAAGGGCAGGAACATAGCGTCCAAGTCGAAAGCGAAAAGGCGAGGCAGGTAAGAGGTCGATATGTTTGATGATAGACGGGTCGCAGTGCCATGAGGTCGGTACCACCTGTGGGTAGAGCCTGTGTGAAAACTCAGTGTGGCACTTCAAAGTTGATCCTAACTAACCAGCGGGGTAAACCACCCTTCCTGACCTGAGAGTTTTTCCAATTGAGTGACTTCTTTTCTGGTTGAAAGCTTCAATCATGGCGCTAGATCTCGATTTTCGAGAAGCGCCAGGCGCCTGCGCTCAGTAGCAGAATCGCTACACCCACGAGCACTGCCGCGTCTGCCGCGATTCCGAAGTGCGTCACGCCAGTCAACACTGTTCGCACGCCATCGACACCATAGGTGAGCGGATCGATGCGAGTCAGCAGCGCCAGCGCCTTCGGCAAATTGTTCAGCGGATACAGCGCGCCCGAAAGGAAAAAGATCGGCATAACCAGGAAGTTCATGACTAATTGGAAACCCTGCATGTCTTTCAGACTGGACCCAATCACCGTACCAAGCGCGGCGAAGTTGATCGCGATCATCGCCATAAAGAGAATTGCGAGTGGGACAACCGAGAAGCTGACGGGCCGGAAGCCGGCGACGAAACACAGGACGAAAATTAGCAACCCCTGGATTATCGAGACAGTCGCACTGCCCAGCGTCCGCCCCATCATGATAAAGAGGCGTGGGACGGGTGCGACCAACGTCTCCTTCAGAAAGCCGAACTGTCGGTCCCACAACAAGGCGATGCCGGAAAACATGGAAGTGAAGAGAACTGTCATGCCAATCACGCCCGGCGCCATGAATTGCAGATAGCTACCCTCACCGGCCTTGCGAAAGATAGGTCCCAGGCCAAACCCGAGCACCCCGAGATACATGATGGGTGACCCGAGGGAAGCAAAGATCTGTGTGCGTGACCGCGAATACTTTTTCACCTCACGCAGCCAAAGAATGTAAATCACTCTCATGCTCTATTTTCTCCACATCCGCGCAATCTGCCGCATGCTGTCAGCGGCGCTCGCGGTCTCGTCTCGAATGGTGGTGCCTGTCAACGCTAAGAATGCGTCCTCGAGAGATTCAGTGCCGGTCTGTTCCTTCAACTCGCGCGACGAACCAATAGCGATCACGCGTCCGTGATCGATGACGGCAATCCGATTTGCTACTCGATCCGCCTCTTCCATGTAATGCGTGGTCAAAAAGACGGTAACGTTGTCCTTTTCATTCAAGCTCTTGACGTGGGTCCACATCTGATTGCGGCTCTGCGGATCGAGACCCAGCGTTGGCTCATCGAGGAACAGTACCTTCGGCGTATGGAGCAGCCCACGCGCGATTTCCAGTCGCCGGCGCATACCTCCGGAAAACGTCTTCACGAGTGCATCACGTCGTTCCCAGAGTTCAAACAATTGCAGCAGAGTGGTGGCTCGCTCGTGACGTTCCTTGCGCGGCACTCCGTATAGCACGCCGTGTATCTCCATGTTCTCCCACGCCGTCAGGTCCTGGTCAAGGCTGGGATCCTGGAAGACAACGCCAAAACGCTTGCGCACTTCGTCGCGATTGACTGTTGGATCGAGGCCGTCTAACTCCAGCGATCCACTGGTGGGCTGGAGCAGGGTGGTTAACATTTTGATTGTGGTTGTCTTGCCGGCGCCGTTTGGTCCCAGAAAGGCGAAGATCTCTCCGCGTTCGACCGTAAAGGAAATATTGTCTACAGCGGTAAGGTCACCAAACCGTTTCACAAGGTTTTCTACCTGGATCATGTCGCTCCTTGTTGTTGCTCGTGCTTCCAACTTATCGGCTGTCGGTGAAATCTCAAACGAATTTATCAAGCCGCGGTTACAAGCGCGCAACATATTGAGGCACGGGCTCCGCAAGAGCAACCGCGAACGTCGTGGCTGCAACTACGGCAGCGAAACATGAGGTCCGCGTTCAACTCCTTGGAGTGCGCCGGCCTGGCGGCGCTTTGGTCTAAGGTCAGATGTCGAAAGCTTTCTGATTGATGGGTTGCCAGGAATGGGCGCCGGTCCGCCGCTGGCCAAAGCGCCGCCAGGCCGCCGCACTCCAAGAAGTTGAGGCAGCCTTTCCTAACATAATATGTATTATCAGACGCGGCGGATATAAGGC
>JBKOZZ010000067.1:0-54440 GCA_046726155.1 Acidobacteriota bacterium | reverse complement strand
GCTTAAAGAGCTGGAAGCTGTGTTCGCCAAACGGGTACAGGCTGTCAAGAACAAAGATGCGGAAGCTCAACTCGCACAAGTGTCACCTGATTACTCCGCCACGGAGCCTAATGGACAAACGCTGAACTATGAGCAAATAGTCGCCTACATGAGAAGGGGCGCTGAGCAGATCGTAAGTGTAGTCGATTTGAGTATCACCATCGAGAGCTTAACGGTCAGCGGGAAGGAGGCAATCGTCGATGCCCGACAAAAGTTTTCTCGAACTCAAAGGCTAAGAGACGGAAACATTCATAACGTAGTGACCGGCGTCCTTCAGCGGGAAATTTGGGTCAGGACGATAGAGGGTTGGAAACTCAAGCGTGTGGATAATCTCAGAGAGCAGAGGTTCTTAGTTGACGGTAAGCCGTTTAACCCTGGCAGTCCGTAGGAGGGGCTAAAAGCTTCTTCCCTTCAATCACGCCGAACAATTTCGTTGGACGCGAACGGCGGGGGGTGCTTATTGAATAACTTGGTGCGGCGGAGGGTGCTTTGATTCACGCCGCCGCGTCAACTCATACGTTCGGTGCCTACTTGGAGAAGACTATGGCGGATAGCGACAACATCATTCGATCTCCAGTGGCTGTAGTGACATCTCTCCGTGACTTAGGGAACGGAGCATCCAAATTGATCTTCGATAAATTTAGATGATATGTATGAGCTACCTGAAGAAGCAGCAAATCTTAGGGTGGCTGGCGGTCGGTCTATCTACGGCTATCGCTTGCTTCTGGGCGATGTGGGGAATCATCGAGAATTTTCATGAAGGCTGGTTTTATGATTCGCTGCTTGCGAATCTGGGATTGATGTTCGTCCAATACCTCAGTCCCATGTTGATCTTTGTCGGATTATCGCTGCTTTCAATTTACCTCCCGCGTATCGGAAGCATTGCTCATGTGGCGCTGGGTGTGTTGCTTCCCTTATTCCTCAGACGACCCAATTTTGCGGTGATCGGCTTTATTACTTTGCCATTGGTTTTGCTCGGATTGCTTTATTGGCTTGGCCGGCGCCGCTCGCGGAAAGCGGCTTCTGCTGTGGTTATTGGATTGCCATTGCTAACCCTTATTGTCTGTGGCGTAGGGCCTGCCTTTCGTGTTGCAGGTCGTGTTAATGACGGTAATCTTCAAGCTCGTTTAGTGGAGGGTAACAGCGTCCGACTCATCTGGGCTGCTGATGGCGTAGGATGGCCTCGTGAAGGCGTGAATTGGTACGAGGCGACAAAACGTTGCCAATATCTTGAGGAGGATGGTCGAACATTAGCCGCCGCCCCGCAGAACATCTGGCGATTGTCGACAGTTGAAGAAGCTGTGCGTTCAATGTCGCGGCACGGCGCGAACAGTGGTGGAATGTGGGACTCGCAAAATAGGACGGCCTCATACCAAACGACTCCCGATAAGGAATCACCTCTCTGGAATATTCATTCGCAAGTCATCTATTGGTGGACCGCAACAGAAGCAGATGAGCAGAACGCGTACATTATTGTTTATGATGGGAACGTATCGCGGAGGCGAAAGCAAATTCATCCAGGGTACTTGGCATTTCGCTGTGTGAAATCTCCTTGAAAGTCGGAGTGATATACGGCAACCGCGCCGCCCAAAACTCATTGAACCGGAGAGCGGATTGAATGGTTTTCATTATCCTTAGCTCTGATGATAGTTGAATATTCTTGCCGCACCCGGTTAATTTCGGGCGTTCGGTTGCTCCCCCAAGCAGAAGGAAATCGATATGAAAGCAATAGCGGCTCTAATCCTACTTGCGTCGATTTGCTCTTTGACCAGCTCAAGGCACTGTTCCGCAGCGGCTTCCGGTCAAACGACAGATCAACTGCCGTGGGGACAAACAAACGATGGTCTTCAATTGTCTCTCTCTTCGACTCATTCAAATAGCTCTGAACTTCACGTGGCATTACGGAACGTCGGCGATCGCGATGAAACTGTAAATCTTGGTTACATGTTGGCCAACGGCAAAGTACAGTTACCCAGCTACCTCAGTCTCAATTTCACAGATGCCCAAGGCAAGGCCCGACAGTTTAAATTCGCAGACAAGAAATACTCAAATGTAGCAGGTCGCCTCGACGATTACATTGTTCCCCTGCGCGCTGGTTCGATGTACACGCTGACAGTCAGACTGGATCAATTTTGGTCTCACGAAACCAACGAATTTGCGATAGCGTTGTTACCTGGCAAGAATCTCTTGACCGCTCAGCTCGAAGGTCGCGGCGCAAAATTTGTCAACTTGGATATGCCAGCTGTCAAATTAATGAACTTCTGGGTTGGCAAGGTCGAATCAAACACGCTGGTACTGGAGCGACAGCCTTGAAACCGCAACCTATAAGCGCTTGCAGCTGACGGTGCGATAGCATCTTTCTCAAGTAGTCCTTTCCTTCGAGCTTGAATTCTTTCGCGCGCCGCAGCTGAGAGCGCAGCGCTATGCTGGTTCCTTATTTAAAGATGAGAACGAGCTCATTAAAGTACAATCCCTCCGAAGTTGGACAGAATCTCTTTTACGGAATCTCTATGAGAAGGAATTATCGCAAGGCACTTCCCTATTTATTAGAAGCCGCTGGCCTTGGGTATCTGCACTCCCAAAATTTAGTTGAATTTACGATTGGCGTACCTTGACGGAGAAGGTGTTCGGGTTAATAGACGCGCCGCCCGGATTTGGTTCGAAAAAGCGGCACAGCAAGGTCATAAGAAGGCGACAGCTGCTCTTCGACCCGCCAGCTAAGCGCTTGCAGCAGACTTGCCGGTAGGCGGCTCTTTGGTGAGTTGCGTGGGCGAGGCTTTAAGCGCAGCGTTCGATGGCTAGTTCGCATGTAAACTTAAACGAATGCATCAATGAATCTTCCGAGCTACTTGAAATCACTTGGATATATCGAAGTTCCTTTCACCATAACACGTGTCAATCTTATCGTGGTTCATGCTAAGGTCAACGCTGAGGATGTTGTGTTGATAGTTGACACGGGTGCGTCGCGAACCTGCATTGCTGAAAGCTGCGCGAAACGTCTGGGCTTGACATCTGCTGGAGTGGAGAAAGTAGCTGTAAGTTTCGCCCTGCCGAAGAAAACTAAGACATTAAGCAAATTGGAAAGCTTCGATATTGGCTCGTTACATTTGACGAATTTTGAAACGTGGCTTGTCGATTTCTCCTATATCAACATGCTTGTCGAGATGAAAGGCGAGGAACTTTGTGACGGCGTCCTTGGTGCAGATATTTTGAGGCGTACTTCGGCAGTGATTGATTATAAGGCCCGCAAACTGTATCTGAAGGCTACCTGACTGACCCGCACCGCCACCGAACAAATCGTTGCAGGTGAGCCGCGATTATGAATCCTTTATCCAAGTCTTTATTCTCAGGTTGTCGCGGCTTGCGCGACAAGACGCCTTGTCGATATGGATTAATACCGTGGCTTTCAAGAAACGGGTGGAAGAAATATTCACGCCCGACTGAAGACCCCGGCGAAGGCGACTGCACCGGGCATGAAAGCCACTAAGGTACGAAGCGCCTCCGTTGGAGAGGGGGTGCAGCTGCCGCCATGGTGAGAAACAGAGCATCTGTCGCGGCCTTGCGATTGATGTTAACAATGAGTTGTTCGCGCATCTCTTCGATCTGCGAAATCCAACTTGCGGGGCGCCGGCTATCCAGACCCGCACTAACTTTCTTGAGTTGAGGGAGCAAATCCAGGTTGACGATGCTTTCGTCCGGAGCAGCAAGCGAAAGCATCCAGGCATCGCGAATCAGCGTCTCGAGAATGTCCAGGCGCGTTTCGTATTCGTCCTTATACCGGGCTTCGTTAAGTTCTTCTGCCGAGCGCAACAGTTGAATTCGATCCTCATTTACGCTTAAAGCTTGCAGCACCCGAAGCATTGCCGCTCGCTGCGCGCTAAATTCATCAAAATCCTGTGCGAGCGCGCGACCCAGACTGCCCCGGGCGACTCGTGCACCAATGCGAGCCTCGAGGGCGCTCGTGATTTTGTTTTTTACTAAATGACTCTCTATTTCGACAGACGAAAGAGGCGAAAAACGGATCATCTGGCAACGAGAACGAATTGTCGGGAGGAGCATTGCCGGCCGCGATGTCAACAGTATGATATGCGAAGTATGCGGCGGCTCTTCCAAGACTTTCAAAAGCGCATTAGCCGACGGGTCGTTTAATTTGTCAGCGTCTTCTACCAAAAACACGCGTGCCTTGCCTTCGTAAGGGCGATAATTTGCCTCGCGTTCTATCAAGCGCATCTGCTCAACCAGCAAGACACGCTTGGGAGCGATTACCATTCCCACGTCTGGATGGTCTGACCAGATAATCCCTTTCCAATCTTCCGACTCGCTGCTTTGCGGATAGTTGAATTTGCCTATGCGCACGCACGAGGGACAGTGGCCACAACCTTCAACGCCCTGCGGAGAACGGCAGTTGAGGGCCCGTGCAATCTCGAGCGCAAAGAGTTTCTTACCAATGCCATCTTCGCCGGCAAAGAGCATTGCGCCGGGACTCCGGCGCGCCTCCAGCATTCGCCTGAGTAGCTTCTTGACGCGCTCGTTTCCAGTAAGTTGATCCAGCATTGATCCTATTTTCCCGTTTCGGTGGAGGTGGCGACTTCAACTTCATTCTCGCAGATGTGGCCCCTGCTTCTCAGGAAGGGAATGACGATCCCCTTCACAGATTCGTAAGTCAACTCCACTGGACGATTCGTGTCTACGATCTTAACGCGTTCGGGTTCAGCACGCGCCAGCCGCAAGTAAGCGTCGCGCACACGAGTGTGAAACTCGTTAGTTTCTCCGTCCAACCGATCACCTTGCTGTTTGCCACTTGTGCGACGGCGGGTGCGGGAGGTTGAGTCATCGACTGACAGGTCGAAGAGCAACGTCAAATCAGGCTTGAGTCCTTCAGTGGCCAACTCAATGATTTCTGAAATCAGCTCCGGTGAAAAGCCTCGTCCGGCGCCCTGATATGCGGCCGTGGCATCAGCATAGCGATCAGAGAAGACCACCTGGCCGGATTCGAGCGCGGGACGCAGAACCCGTCGAACATGCTGCGCGCGATCGGCAGCGAAGACCAGTAGTTCGGTAAGCGGATCAACTTCTTCCTGCGCATCAAGCAACGCCGCCCTAAGACGATTGCCAACCGGTGTGCCGCCCGGCTCTCGTGTCAACAAAACATGGCAGCCTTTTTGTTTGAGAAAGTTGGCCAGCAGTCGCAATTGTGTTGATTTGCCGCTGCCATCAATCCCTTCGAAGGTGATGAAAGTTCCTGCCAATAGTTCCTCGTCTTGTCTTGCTGGAAGTTTCATACTAACCGGCAAGAGTTTAAAGGAATGTCAGGATTCGGGCGAGTCGATAACTTGATCGGTGGGTTGGTCGCCGAGTTGATTTAAGGGTTGGTGCGCGGGTTCGCCCACGACCTCGGCGACCATTTGCGGGCGCAAGTCTCCAGAGGGACGTCTCGATTGGGAGATTGTCGAGATAGCATGTTTAAAAACTAACTGCTCGTGCGGTCCGGCTTCCAGTAAGATCGAAAACTTATCGAAGCTGCGAATGCGGCCTGTCAACTTCGCGCCATTGACGAGATAGATCGTCACCGTCGTTTTTTCGCGGCGTACGGTGTTTAGAAAGGCATCCTGAATATTCTGTGGCGCAGGCTTTCCGTCTGACATGGTCACACCCTGGAAAATTGAACTAGGGCAGGCGGGGGATATATGGCCAGATTACAACAGCGCCTGATTAGTGACAAGAAGATTGCAGCCAGAGAATGTCCTATTTTTATCGCGGCGCGGGCCGAATCTCAGGCCACTAGTTTTGGGCGTTTATTCGGGGAAAAAAGGCAGAAAAGAGGCACCCACCTTACTGCCAGTCTTCGACCTCCGATGCGCGGTAAGTCTCTGACTTACCGGAGACGTGACCACTAGTCTTTCCCGTTCAATGACCGGAAACTCAGGGTCGGAGACATTGAAGAATTTCACTGGCATGTCGGCAAGTCGAAGATATACCGCGCATCGGAGGTCAGAGATCTTAGTGACTGCCAGCTGCTTTAAACGTAAGGCTGAAAATTTCCGCTAACTCGGAGATAGTCAAAGAAGACAGCGGGTACGTAGTGGGCCAGTTTCGTTGAAGCGTGTCCGACAAACTTTAGGAACCTCTGATCAAGTTGAGCACTTAATCAGGGCCTCCTTTAGTTTGTCGTGACTCAACGACAAGCTTAAAGCTTATCGGACATGTTATTGACCCACTACCAGCGGATAGGAAGCAACTTAAGTTTGTGCTGAATGCTTTGCCAGCGCCATCAAAACTGCGCCTTGAAGAGCCTTATCCTCACCAAAACCTTCAAACCATTCGGCGCCCGCTTCCCGGCGAAACCAGGTCAACTGTCTCTTTGCATAATGCCGCACATCGAGTTTGGTTTGCTCGAGGGCACTCTTGAGATCGCGTTTGCCTGCGAGGAACTCAACCACGCGACGGTAGCCATGCGCGCCGAGGGCATTCGAATTTGCGCGTACACCCTGCGCGAGAAGCTTTTTGACTTCCTCTACCAGGCCGGCCGCAAAATGTTTCTCGGCGCGTTCATTGATGCGCCGATAAAGTTCGGCGCGTGGAGGATTCAAGACGATCAGACGGAAGCGGCGGGCGCTATCGTGAGGTTCCGGCCGCTCGCCCTTCTGTTGTGACATCATCTCACCGGTTTGCAATCGAACTTCGATCGCCCGTTGCACGCGAGGCCAATCGCGCGGAAAGAGTTCGGCAGCACTTTGTGGATCCAGCCGTTGCAACAGGAGATGAAGGTGCTGGGCGCCGCGGCGTTCGCGCAGCTTATTAAGTCTCCGACGGAGGTCCTCATCGGTCTGCGGACTGGGAAAGAAAGGATTACGAAGAGCGCGCAGGTAGAGTCCTGTGCCTCCTACCAGTATCGGCACTCGACCTCGTCGTTGTACGTCTTCAATTGTCGTGACGGCTTCACGCGCCCAGTCACCCGCAGTGTAGTTGACGTTTGGCGAAACGAAATCTATCAGATGATGGGGGACGCCACGGCGCTCTGCGAGCGGAACCTTGGCCGTAGCGATCTGAATACCCTGATAAACCTGAACCGAGTCGGAGTTAATGATCTCGCCACCGAGATGTAGCGCCACCTCGATTCCCAATGCGCTCTTCCCAGACGCAGTTGGGCCAACAATTGCGATGACATCGGGAGTGTGGGTGCCTTGCCCGCCGTGTTCCAACTCTGCTGAATGGATTTTTTCACCGCTCACGCGCGAGAGAATATCATGCGATAGAGGATGACGAGCCAGAGGAGCGCCAGGAGAATCAGCGCGCCGATGATTTGATTACGAGAGAAACGCAGCATCAAGCACTTACAAAAGGAATTCGGCCAACTCCGCTTCAGTTGGACGCACCAGAGCCCGGCCATTTGCCGCAAACACCGGAACCAGCCGCTGCCGCGTCAATTCATACATGGCACGAAGCGCTCCAAAGTCGCCGGCGACATTTCGCTCGACGTAATTGACACCGTGCTGCTTCAACCAATCGCGAGCGTCAGCGCACAGGGGACAATCCGGGACGACATAAAGAATCAAAAGGGTTGGCGCTGATTTGTTCGTCATTGTGGGATGCGATGAGGTGGCGACATGGCGGGGCGATCCCCATCGTCGTCAGGGAAAGCGTCCAGATCGGCGACTGTTAAGAGCGGTTCAATACTTGAAGCCATTCTGATTTCCTCTATTTTCAAAAGCAGGTTAGCCGCGAATTTATCACAGATATCGAGTCATGAACCGGTACTGATGTGCAAGATCGGAAGGTGTGCAGGTGCAAGAGTTCTTTCATTCTGGATGCCAGACCAAAACAGGCAAATCTGCCTGACGCCGGCGCGCCACTGCTTTTTACTTCTTATTTTTCGCATCGGCGGCGAGCGCAGTTTCTGCTTGAGTTTTGTTTTCGTCCAGATCCTTTTCTGCGCGCTTAATGGTGGTTTCTACAGCCTGATGAAGGAATTCTACTTTAGCCAGGAGGCGTGCTTTTGTTTCAGCATATTGGGCAGCTTCTAATTCTGCCGCGCGGCGCAGCACTTCTGCTTCCCTTGGCGGCAAAACCCTAGCGTCAGCGTGCCGGAGGGTTTCTACTTCAGCGCGCAGCCGTGCTTGACGGTAAGCTGCGGCCTCGGCTTCCTCCAGCGCCTTCGCTTCCGCTGCCTGGAGCGCTTCTACTTCACTAAGCAGATGGGTTTCTTTCTCGGGGGTTGTTTGTTCCTCCTGCAGATGCTGCTCCTCTGCACTTTCCGCTACGCGCTCTCGTCCGTTCTCTGGCTCGGGCTCTTTCGCTGGCTTCGGGGATCGTTGGAGTTTCTCTTCCTCGGACACCAATAGTTGACCGACTACCGGAATGGCGATCTTAACCTGTTCGACCAGCCGGTTCAGGTTAGCTTCTAGTGGCGGGGTGGAAGCGTCGAACCATTGAATGCCGCTGAGGTAATAGAGCAGTTTAGAAGGTTCTATCGACTCAATGCGAAAGGGAATTACTGTCACCCCGATCTGGTCGAGGGCCAGAGCGACTTCCCGTTTTACTTGTCTAGATTGGTCGGAGTGTGATGACCAGACAAGAATCATTACGCGACTGGCGGCAAGCGCTTCCATGATCGAGGCGTCCCAAGTTGCACCAACCGGAATGTTCCGCGGCGCATACCAGCAATCGAGCCCATTCTCCTCCAGTGCTTTGCAGATAGCGTCGACGGTCTCTCTATCATCCTTTGAATAACTGATGAATGCGACGTGGGCCATGAGGGGCTCCAATCAACATCTTGCCCTGCATCCTTTTCTGCTTGGCGAGGTGTGAAGTCAGAATTACAAACTCTATTCTACTTTCGCTGTCGCTGAGGTTATCGACTTCAGTAGATCCTTGTCAATTCAATTCCGGTGTAATAAGCCTTGAGAATCTGTTCGTAGGTAAAGCCCTGCTTCGCGAGACCGTAGGCGCCCACCTGACACATGCCGACGCCATGTCCCCAGCCGCGTCCGAGGAAAGTGAAGCCCGTGACGCGTCCGGCTTCGTCATACCTGCGCTCAATCACGAAAAGTTGTTCGCGCAAGCCAAGGGCTGAGCGAATGCGACCGCCAAGAACCTGGCGCGTTCCATCTGTGCCTATGACCTCAAGGTCAGTCGCCCTTCCCGATCGCCCGCGGGCGATTACGCGCAGGTCTTTAAGCGTTCCAATGCCGCCCGCGAAACGTCCCAGGCGCGCCCGCGCCTGGCCCAGCGATAATTCCGTCGTCCAATTTGCAAAGGGCGAGAATCGATCGGCCGCGGCGCCATTGGGTGCGGGTCGAACTTCCAGATAATCGACTTCCCCAGCGGTGTTTACATGAAAACTGACGGGTTCGCCACCGACTACAGCGACGGATTGAACCGGATAGATCGTTTCCCCAATCTGCCGAAAGAGAAAAGCATCGGTATTCATCTTGACGGGCACGTCTTTGCCTCTGGTGCTGCGCAGAATCAGAGCACCCTCAACCGTTGGTCGCGTCGTTCCTTTCTGAAGTTGCAGAAGGTTTCGTGCCTCAAGTATTCGCGCAATCGAATGCAACGCACGGGCTCGTGAAAGAGGCTCACGAGGATGCAAAGTCGCGTCAGGGAGAACCGCAAGATAACCATCACGAATGAGCATTGCGACATCGGCGCGGTTGCTCGCGGGGATTTCGCCGGCATCGCGGACCGCCAGAAAGTATTCAACGTCGGCATCGTTGAGCAGCGCGCGACCGCGGCTTTCACCAAAGGCTGCGGCGCTCAGGGCCGTAGCAAACTCGGGCGGCCGGTTGACCTCTTCCGTCACGGCCGGCGCCGTTTGATGAGCGAGCTTCGCAACTGAAGCGAGCCAACTGCGAACCTCGGAAACCGTAACCTCCGCGTTGAGCCAGGAGTCAGCAACTTTGGGACGCAATGAAGTGAAGTTTTGAATAGTCAGAAGCGCAACCTCACGCGCGAGCGGAACATTCTGTTCGTCATGTAGCTCGGCCGGTTCGCGAGTTGTTCTAATCGTAAAAGGAGCCAGCGCGGCCCGCCCTTCCGCAGCGCACTCGCGCGCCTTCAGGTAGGGTATAGCATCGTTGAAAACATTTTCTGCATCTTCGGTGCGGCCGCCGCAGGTTGAAGTGTAGAGAGCGTTAATGGGTTCGCCGTTGTAAGTGGCAACAATGCCGCGCGTCTCATCGACAGCCCGCGACGATAGAGCATTCTCCGAAGTTAGCCCGCGATAGACTTGGGAACGAGTCGTAGAAAGCAAGTCATAACCCTGCGACATAAACTGGCCGCGATTTCTGAGGGCATAAGTGCGTGCGGCGATTGCCTGCGCTTTATGCGCTTCCAGAAGTGGAAAACCGCCGGCAGAAAGTTCGTTCGCCACCACGCCCTTAACGTAGTCCTCCAGTCCCAGCACGTTAACAACAGTGAGCGCACCCCGCGTGTTTGAGAAAACTTCGATCTGCCCGCGATAAGGTCGATCATTAAAACGTATCGGCGTTGTTTCGCTGTCGGAAGCAAAAGTCACCGGTGCGCTCGAGCTAAAAAGCCGCCCGGCGCCCGGCGCTGAGGCCACAACTTCGCGTGAAGGCAGACTGAAGCGCGCCACAGGTCGCACACTACGAGCAGCCGCAATCAATCCGGAGTTTGGTTGAGACGCATTGTTCTTTGAAGAAGAAGAAGATTGTGGCGTGACAGTCGCCTGAGTGGCGGCAGCCGGCTGAATGCTCTTAGCGTCCAGCGTTGAATCAGTCCTCGTTGCTGAGGAAGGACCGCCGGCGCGCACAATTGTCGCCTCAAGCCCTGCCTCCTCGAGCCGGGCCCGCAATTCTTCCGCTTCGATCTGCGGATGTCGAGCGCCGGAAAGTACTCCCCAGGTTTTTGTCTCCGTATCGTAAGCGATCTGAGAATCTTCGTCCGTAACTTCCCGAACAGCTCGAGACTTTTCCTCGGCCTCGGCGCGCGAAGCCAGTCCGACGATCTGCATTCGATAGGTGTCTGCGTTCTCACTTGGCGGGAGAGGAGACAGAAGCCGGGCCTCAAGCCGCACGCGCGCCACTTCCAGGGCCACAAACGTGTTTGCCAGGTCGGACGCATTCATCAGATGGCCGCTGGTGGACACTGTTGCCGAGCGTGCATCGGTAGCGAGCGCGATGCGAATAGTTGGTTCCTGTTTCAAAGACGAACCCGTGTCTGGTTGCTCGAGTGGCACAATCGTGCCCGCATCGGGCCGTTGCCATTCGCCGGATGGCGTTTGCGAAGAAGTCTTTTGCGGCTCGAGCTGGGTTTGAGTTCGTCTCTGGCGAACCTCTTGTTGGCTGAAAACGAAGGCTGGGCTTAAGAATTGTTGCGCAAGCAGGAGCGTGACAATGCTTCGCGCGAGAGAATTACGCATTACTCGGAAATCCTTGGCGGTTTAGTCTTGGGAGCTGCTCCGCGCCGCCATAGTACTACAACTCGAGCTAGTCCAGGCGACAAAGGTCAGGATTCGTCGGATCACTAGCGTGGCGCTGAGTTTGTTTTGTCTAATGCCGAGCGCAGTCCGCGCGCCAGTTTCAACGCATCGCCCTCAGCCCAAAAGTGCATGAAGAAAAGCCTTGGTGACTCCTTGAGCATGTGGCTGTGTACTGCGGTCACAGCAATACTGTTTTCACCCAGAGCGCGAATTACGGGATTGACTTCGTTGGCTGTCAGCACGAAGTCGCCCGTGATTGCAGCGCGGCCATTTTCGGAAGGCTGGAAATTGATTGCGGTCGCCACGCCCATGGCAGGCGGGACTTCCATTTCGCTTTCCATGATCTTTTCCGCGCGGGCGACGCTAAATTGGTAAACACCGCTGTTTTCTTTCCCGGCTCTGCCAAGTACCAGCTCTAGTTGATGCATATCGATCCGGGACCCTGCTGCTTTCTCGAGGGTGGCGCTTGGATTCTCAAGCGGCGTCTTCGTATGCGAAAGCGCGCGATGAATAGCTTCGGCGAGTTTAAGCGCATCGCCATGCCCGTTGATGTGCATGTACATCACGCGCGGCGACTCCTCAAGCAGATGATTGTGGAGCGCCGTGGTGTCGATGCCGCTTTCTTGTAGCGACCACATGACCTGTCCCACCTCACCTTCAGTAAGTACAAGGTCACCCATGACTGTCGTCATATTTCCCATCTTCTTGAACGCGATCCAGGAGCCCAGCGCCAGCGCTGGATTAAGTCGCAGGCCTCTAACCGTTACCTCGAGGTCAGTTCGGGGCAAGCCGATCCTGAAGACATCTCCTGGTTGCAGCGAACCGCTCCTGCCGATCGCCTTCTCAACGGCTTGCCATTCCGCGGGCGTGCCCTGCGGTTGTTTGGCGCCTCCCCCAAACGTAATTTGCGATTGTGCATTAATAACCGAAAGGCTCAGAGCCAGGAAAAGCACCGCCAGGACGGAAACTAAACTACTCGCGCGTAGCTCAACAAACATATGCCTGTTCGCTTGTCGACCTATACTTAAATCTTCCATAAAGCCACTCCTCTTGACGAATCATTCCCGGGTTAGCTCGCGTATCTTTCCTCTACCGTCAAGGTGAAAACAATAGTGCCAATCAGTCCAATAAAGCCCGCGATCATGAAAGGCACTTGCGGGGAGATTTTCCACAAGAGACCGCCAATCGCGGCCGCCGGTGTAATTGAAAGGCTGCGCACCAAATAGTAGAGTCCCACCGATCGCGCTCGCAGATCGTCGCGCGCGAAGTCAATGATCATTGCCTTTCGTGACGGCTCTCCGATTTCTCTTAGGCCCCCGATGATGAACGCGACTATCAGAAACGTGAAATTTGGGGCCATTATCACAGCGATGGGAAATAAGCCAAAACTCACAAACGTGGCGACGACGAAAGGCTTGCGCCCAATACGATCCGCAATCTTGCCCGCCGGGACATAAACCAGGATTGAAGTAACCATCTGAATCGCGACCAATGTGCCGTAACGTGCCGTGCTGAAGCCCTGCACATTCGTAACGTAAAGAATTGTTAGAACGCCCGTCATGCCTTCGCACGTTCTGATGATGACATCGGAAATGAGCAGGCGCTTAAGTGCCCGATGAAACGAACGCCACACGCCGCGTATGTTTGTCGCTGCAGACGATTTGATTTCGATGTTTACTTGCAATACCAGCAAAAATGTTAGCGCCGCCAGCAAGAGGCTGATCAAGAGGCCCGCGCGAACGCCGTTTACGATTCCCAGCGACGCAATCATTGTCCCACCAATGAGTGGGGCGATCACTATTGGCACGCGTTTCAGGATCGACTGTAAGGTGAACCCCATTGCCCGCCGCTCTTGTGGCAAGGAATCACCTATGACCGCAAAGATTGCCGGGGAAGCCATGCTTTGCCAGGCCATTGCCAGGGCGAGGCCGACAAAGACGTGCGGCCATGAGGAAGCGAAGTAATAGACAGAGTATCCAGCTGAAGCGATGGCGATAAAGATCAGGAAGGCGCGCCGGCGACCGAGATGATCGGCGATCCAACCGCCGGGGTATTGATAGATGGCGTCAAAAAAGTCCTGGGTGGTTCCGAAAAAGCCGATGACTGGTGTGCCGGCGCCAAGCGCTTCGAGATACTTGGGAAGGAATTTCTGCCACAGTTCTTCGCCGAGACCCAGGAGGAAAACTGCGGCGGAAGCGATCGAGACGTTTCGTTCGAGGCTGAGATAGTCGGCGAGCTTAGCACGCAGGCTTGCCGGCTCATTGGTTGAAGATGTATGCACCTAAATCGTCCAAATGAGACCCAGCAAAGTCAGTTGCAGACCGCGAGCGCTAGCGAGCGGATGCCTGAGTCTACGTTGAACGGGATAGTCGCGGAAGACCCCCGCAACTGTAAAGGTGAATGCGGGCATTGGGATGCTTCGTAGGGCCTGTGCGCGCGATTCGAAAGAGTATGTTAGTGGGTGCGACCTCGTCGCTGAACCGATGGTTGCGGGCGTGTTCTATGAAGTGGGACCGTTGCACCCGCTTGCGTTCCGCATTGAAGTGTTTGGTAGATGACTAACGAAGCCGAACTCGTATTCTGGTGGAAGCTAACGTTGGGTCACGCGGCCTTCTGCTGATTGATCACAGTTGCCGGTTCGCCTTCGACCATCTTGCTCTTCCGGTAAGAGCGCCACATCACTGCTGCCTCTCTTGTCAGGCTGATGATCGGGCGGCGGTTTTGATATATCAGCTTCAGCCAGGCACGTTTGTTCATCTGTGGAAAATAGATGCCGCGGAAGAACAAACGTGAAACCAGGTGACTGACGCGATACCTGAACGGCGCATCGCTAATCGAATTGAGCGCTTCTGCGTTTCGGTCCGGACTGTATGACACCCTCCATGCGTGGTCGGTTTCCTCACGCGCCTCGGGGATCGTCATCTTGAGCGGTGTATGCGCCATCCAGAACGGCGCGAAGTCCATCCAGTGCCTGGGGCGCGCGAGCCGTCCGGCTTTCGCTAAGCGATCGTAAAGCGGTGTCGCGGGGAAGGGCGTGAGTTGGCCAAAAACGGGCAGACCAGGAGGCCACGAGCGTATTTCTTTAATTGTGCGATCAGCCACGCCGACTGTATCGTTGTCCATACCAAAGATAAACGAGGTGATCGCGTAAACGTTGCGCTGCGCCAGGCGTTGAAGCACTGCTCCGTATTCGCTGGGCTTGCTGAAGTTCTTATTGACGTCAGCCATATTCGCCGGATCAATCGACTCCATACCGATGAAGATCCATTGGCCGCCCGAGGCGGCGATGAGGTCAACGAGTTCTTCGTCACGCAGCAGGTTGGCGCTAATCTGCGCGACCCACGGCAACTGCGCCTCGGCGGCGATGATGTCTCGCAGCAGCGACTTCGTGCGTTTGATGTTAATGGCCAGATTGTCGTCAATGAAGAAGACTGCAATTTGTCCGCGTTGTTTGCGCGCGCGCTCTTTGAGTCGCAGGAGTTCGTTTACGACGCTCTCGTTGGTACGAAAGCGAATCGAGTCGCCAAAGAATCCAGTGACCGTGCAAAACTCGCAGCCATATGGACACCCACGCCCCGTCTCCAGCGGCACAACGTGAAACGTTCCCCAACCGGCGCCCAGGCCCGACATAAAGGAACGGAATATTTTCGGCACCAGGTTGAATTGCTTCAGATCGAGCTTCTCCCAGGGAATGGATGGATAGGGTTGCAAACTCGGTTTGCGATCCACACCTTTTTCATCTCGCTCCGGTTGGTAAACTTCCTTAAGCTCGCCGCGGGCGGCGTCTTCAACAATCAACGGCCACGTCTCGTCTGCCTCGCCGAGGGCCACGGCGTCGGCGTAACGGGGTCCGCCACCGCGACCGATCGCTTCGTCAGGGCATTCTGTGACATGCGGTCCGCCCATCACGACCGGCACTCCCGCCGCGCGAATGGCAGTGGCGACGCGGTAAGCTTTCGCCACCATTCTCGTCATCGCACCGATACCTACAAGCCCGATTTTGTTCTCCTGCACAAATTGCACGATCTCGTCGTCGCTCATCGCTTTCGCGTTGCCGTCAATTAAGATCACTTCGTGGCCCGGCGGGGTGAGCTCCTGAAGCAGAAACATCCAGAGGTGAGGCATGAAGTTTCGCGTCACGCCGTTATCAGGGTTATAGAGTAGGATTTTCATAAGCTATTCCAATCAATCTCGATCACGACACAACTCCAAAAAAAAGCTGAGATAACCCTCTGTGCGGTCTTGATTTGAAATCGACGGATAAAGAGAAACTGCGATAAGTCGTTCCTCGTAGACTCGGGGGACGAATTTTTGCGGAAGCAGCATACCAGTTATGTGTGTTGGCGTACACAGCCAGAAGCCGCATATCGGTTTGTTAACAGCGGGGAAGATAACACGGCTGACATTATTCGCCTAAAGATTCTGGGGTTGAGCTGGGTCGCACTCAGTAGGGCCCGCGGGCCGCGGCATAAAGAATTCCGGTCGCGAGTGCCCCAACTGCAACCACAGCAACATCGACTTTCAAAAGTGTAATGAGAAGAAAAGCCACGAGCGCCATGACGACGGTGCTCAAACCACTAAGGGCTTCAGGAGCCAGCTCGAGCGAGACGACAATAATGATGCCGACGACGGCCGCACTCGCGCCGGCGAGGAACTGTTGAATGAAACGGTTGCTCCGAACCTGTTCAAAATAGCGCGCACCGGCCAGGACGAATACAAACGAGGGGAGAAAAACCAGAAAAGTCGCGAGAACCGCACCAAAGACGCCGCCGGCAAGGTAACCAACGAAGGTCGTAAACAACATGAATGGCCCCGGCGTCGCTACGCTGAGAGCCACGCCATCAAGCAATTGTCCGGCTGTGAGCCAACCATGCTCGGCGACCGCGCCGCGTTCGAGGAAGATGATTGAAGCGTAAGCTCCGCCAAAACTGAATATACCCGTTTTGAGAAAGAGCCACGACATCTGAAACCAACGCGAACCAGTGAAGGTAATTGTCGTGATAAACGCGCCCAGGCTGATTGGTAGCACTATCGCGCTAGTGCTCGCTTGTTTTCTCAGGCGCGACCAACCCTCGGTGAAGAAGAAGTTTACAAACCCTGCCGTGATCATTATCAGCAGGAAGTTCACTCGCACGAAGTACATCCCGGCGAACGCAAGCAGCAGTAACACCGCCAGGAACACGCTCGTGATAGCGGCCCGCCCTAACTTAATAATTCCGGCGCCGATTATTCCGAGCACAGCGGGCTTCAGTACGTAAAGAATAGAATTGACCTGCGGCAGGCTGCCGTAAGTAACATAAAGCCAACTTAATACGATCATCGCCACGGCTCCAGGCAATATGAATGTAAGTCCGGCTAAGATCCCTCCCAGTAAACGCCGTTTCAGATAGCCAACGTAGATCGCCAGTTGTAATGCTTCGGGCCCGGGCAAAAGATGGCAAAAACTCATGATCTTGACGAAGCGATCCTTGGATAGCCAATGTTTGCGCTCGACCATGTGGTTGTACATCATTGTGATCTGGGATACCGGTCCGCCAATGTTTACGAATCCCAGCATCAGAAAATAAAGAAACACCTCACGCGATGAAGGCATTGTGAGATCTTCTACGCTCTCCGTTTTTGCTTCGGCTGGATCAGTCTCTATTTGATCAGGCAATTTATCCTCGCTGGGGCGGCGAAAGCTCTCTAACGAGCGGGTGGTTTACGGTACCCCTTCTGCGACAAGAGTTCCTGCCCTTCATCACTTAGCAGGAATTCTGCAAACTGCCGGGCAGCAACTTGTTTAGTAGAGTCCCTAATGATTCCTAAGGCCTGATCGATTGGCCGGTGGGTGTCTTCGCTGACTTCGAGGTAACTACCTTCGCCCGATTTCACGAGCGCCAGGGGAATGAACGCGATCTCAGTGTTTCCGGTGGCGGCATACTGCTTCGCCTGGGAAACGTTCTGCGCGTAAACAATTCTTTTTTCAATCTCATTCCAAATTCCCAGCGTGCGCAAACTTTCGACTGCCGCCTGCCCGTATGGAGCCACGTCAGGCTTGGCAATCGCTATCCGCTCAAAATCTTTCCCGGTTATGTCCTGAATGCGCTCGACCTTTAACTTGCTCCCCGGCGGCAACCAAATAACCAGACGCCCGCGCGCATAAATTGCTCGGGTTCCGGGCGTAAGTAATCCTTTGCTTTCTAGTTGTTCTACATGTTCAGTATCGGCTGCTGCAAACGCATCAAAGGGAGCGCCATTTTCTATCTGTTTCGCCAGGTCGGCAGTGGCGCCGAAACTGAATACCACGCGAATACCAGTTTTGCTGGTAAACCGTGGACCAATTTCCGCGAACGCGTCTGTCAGGTTTGCGGCCGCTGCCACAATCAAGTCTCCGGAGTCATTATGGCCATTCTTTGGTGTGCCGGATTGGCAACTGACGCTAATAAGCAAAGGGGAAAGCAGTGCGCAAATGATCAATAGTTGTTTCACAATTCTGACCTTTTCGTAGGCTTAGCACTGACAGTGTGTTCGGCCGTCATCATAATCGGAGTCTCGGTAGTGGGTCAGGTTGATAATAAGAGACGCACGCCATGCAGAACCGAGCGCGGTAGCGCCGGATGCTAGAGTCAATTTCAGCTTAATGATTATACAAAGATTGGCGGAAGAGACGTGTTACAGGCAGCAATCTATTAATTTCCAGCGTTCGCTTGCGCGGATGCTGCAACCCGGCAAATGTTTGAAGTTGACTTTAGCATCCGGCGCTACCGCGCACGGTTCTCCAAAGAATCCGACGTCCCCACGCTAAACTGACCCACTGCCGGAGTCTCTTCCATCTTTCCAGAACAGGTGAAGGTATGGTATAGACCATTAACCCCCGCAATCGAAATGTCGCCCTGGCCTTACTGGGTCTATGGCACCACGTCACCCTATTGAGGAGGCCTTAGTTCCTTAATGAGGAACGGCACACTTAAACAGAGCACCTATGCATTTGCGTAGCGTTCAATCAAGTAAGTTTTAGTACCAATTCACCGAAGGTGATGCGTTTTGAGCGTAGGAAATTCCATGCGAAGAGCACCAGGCAACCAGAAGAAGCAGTGGGTTGCGTTGATCTCGTGGTTGGTTTTATTGGCCATGTTGATTTCTTTTCAAGCGTGCAGCGCGTCACGCTCGAATGGCCAGAAGGTCACGCTGAGGCTCGGAGGTTACACCACACCGCGCGAAGCATACGGCAAAGGGATCATCCCGGCTTTCCAGAAGTACTGGAAGGAGAAGACAGGTCAGGACGTGGTATTCCAGGAATCCTATCAGGGGAGCGGTGCGCAGTCGCGTGCCATCATCGGCGGCTTCGAAGCCGACATCGCGGCCCTATCACTAGAAACCGACATAGATAGAATCGCCGAGGCGGGCCTCATCACACACGACTGGAAGACTAAAGCGAACCGCGGAATCGTCAGCACCTCCATCGTCGTCATCGCGGTCAGGCAGGGTAACCCAAAAGGCATACACGATTGGCCGGATTTGACCCGACCGGGGTTGAACGTTATTACGCCCGACCCGAAAACATCAGGCGGTGCGCAGTGGAACGTTAACGCCATCTATGGGGCGGCGCTGCGTGGGGCAGCGGGCGTTCCGAGAGACGACCCGGCGGCGGCGAAGCAGTTTCTCAAAGATGTCTTTCGTAACGTCTCGATCCTCGACAAGGGCGCGCGCGAGTCGATCACTACTTACGAGAAGGGGATAGGGGATGTGGCGATCACTTACGAGAACGAGGTGCTGGTCGGCCGTCAAGCGGGGCAGAAGTATGACTACGTCGTTCCCCATTCGACAATTTTGATCGAAAACCCAGTCGCTCTCGTTGACAAGTACGTGGACAAACATGGCGTACGCGAAGCGGCAGAAGCCTTCGTCAACTTTCTTTGGGAAAAAGAGTCGCAACGTGCCTATGCTAAATACGGGTTGAGGCCACTCGACCCCGAAGTGGAGGCTGAAGTTCAGGCACAGTATCCCAAAGTCGAAGACCTCTGGAAGATAGATTTTCTAGGGGGCTGGTCGAGAGTTTCCAAAGACATTTACGGGCCAGATGGCGTTTACACGAAAGTCTTTGAAGAGTTGCACGGTGCGAAATGAGTCTTCAATCGGCAAGGATAGGTGAGGCTAGACCATTCTCCTGGAGGCGGGTCTCTCTACCCTGGGGCCGGTGGGGACTACGCGGGGCGGCTATCGCGTACTTAGCGGTAATGATCCTCTTACCGCTTTCCGCGATCCTGAAGAACGGATTTTCGGCCGGGCTCGCGGCATTCTGGAGCGACGTCACAAATCCGATGGCTTACGCGGCGCTCAAGCTGACGATCTTGGCAGCCGTGATTACGACAGTCATTAACCTCGTCATGGGTACGCTCACGGCATTCGTGCTGGAACGTTACGGCTTCCCGGGACGGCGCCTACTCAACGCTATTATTGACATGCCGTTCGCGATCCCGACGCTGGTCATCGGCGTGATGCTCGTCCTGCTCTACGGCCCCCAGAGCACGCTGGGCGCGTGGTTATCGTCGAAGGGCATACAGGTGATCTTCAACACCCCAGGCATCGTCCTGGCCTTACTCCTCGTCACCTATCCCTTCGTCGTACGCACTGTGCAGCCGGTGCTCATTGAGCTGGACCGGGCACAGGAGGAGGCTGCCTACACGATAGGAGCCTCGAAATGGACGATCTTTCGCACCATCATTCTACCGACGATTTCGCCCGCCATCATCACTGGTTCGCTGCTCTGCTTTGCCCGTGCCCTCGGCGAGTTTGGCTCCATCGTGGTGGTAGCGGGAAACATCCCACGGCGCACGCTGACCGCCCCCGTTTACGTTTACGGACAACTGGAGTCGTACAACCAGCGCGGGGCGAGCGCGATGTCGGTTGTGCTGCTCGCGCTCTCATTTACTCTAATGCTGGTAGTGGATTGGATTCAGAAACGCGGGGACATTCACGAAGCAACATCCGGCGGGACGCGCACAGAGACGACGCGACCGGGCTTGATGGAGTGGATTTTGATCGGTTTCGCATTGCTGTACGCAGCCGTGCTGCTGGCCGGCCCGCTCGTTGCCATGACGTGGGGCGCGTTCTCCGAAGGCGTGGGTGTCTTCTGGAACCAAATCACGTCCGCCAATGCTTTGAGTGCGCTCAAACTGACGCTCCTGCTAGGCGCCGGAGCGACCCTGATTAATGCGATTCTAGGGGTGTGTGTCGCCTGGGTGTTGGTCCGAGATGACTTCAAGGGGAAACGGTTCATCAACGCGCTGGTTGACTTGCCGTTTGCAGTGTCGCCGGTCATCGCCGGGCTGATGGTAATTCTATTGTTCGGTAGAGGCGGATGGCTTACGTCGATTACCGATGCACTCGGCGTTCAGATAGTCTTCGCCTGGCCCGGTATGCTGTTGGCGACGATGTTTATCTCGCTGCCGTTTATCATCCGGGAAGTGATGCCGGTGCTAGCTCAGATCGGTGTTGAGCAGGAGCAGGCTGCTTACACCATGGGCGCAACGGGCTTGCAAGCCTTTCGGCATATCACTCTGCCCTCCATCAAGTGGGGCCTGCTCTACGGCATCTCCCTGACTTTGGCTCGCTCAGTCGGAGAGTTCGGCACCGTGCTGGTCGTCAGCGGCGGAGTGAGCGGCCTAACTGAGACTTCGACTCTATACATTTTCCGTACGCTCGATGAGCGCAATTATACGGCGGCTTATGCAACCGCCTTGGAGCTCGCTTGTATCACGTTTATCATTTTCGTCATGATGGAGTTCTTCAGAAGTGAAGTCATGCCACATGACGGCGCGGCGGAAGGCACATAGGACGCTCGTTGCGAGGCAGGCTGTCCGATAGTTCCTGGCTTGTCGCGGTCTAAGCAGAAAGGCGCTCAGGCCGGCAGAACGACAAGTTAAAGTTCATCGGACAATGGCAGCCAGGATTGACTGAGTTGATATTGTGAAAGCACAAGTAGCGACAATCAAAGAAGAAACTGTGAACGGGGATCTAAAGGAAAGCTCGGCGCAAATTGCAGCCAGTGTGAAAGGAGTCAGCAAACGCTTCGGCAAGACGAGTGTGCTTGAAGACATCACGTTTGATGTGGCTGAGGGCGAGGCGCTGGTACTGCTTGGGGCATCGGGAAGTGGAAAGACTACCATCCTGCGCATCATTGCTGGTTTAGAACAACCCTACACAGGAAAAGTCATACTTCACAACAAAGACGTCACCGAGCTTCCAGCGCGCGAACGCGGCGTTGGAGTCATCTTTCAATCCTACGCGCTTTTCCCAAAAATGACCGTGGAGAAGAACATCGGCTACGGCCTGCGCATCAGACACCGGCGGCGGCGGGAGGTCAAGAAGATAGTTAACGAACTGCTCGAATTGGTGCAGCTTGAAGAGCATCGCAAGAAGTATCCATCGCAGCTATCCGGTGGACAACAACAGCGTGTCGCGATTGCTCGGACGCTTGCTTACAAGCCGGAAGTCCTGCTCTTCGATGAGCCCTTCGGCGCTCTGGACGCGCAAACTCGCGGGCACTTAAGGCGCGAGATTCGCGCTCTGCTAAAAAAGGTAAATGTCCCGGCGATCTTCATTACTCACGACCAGGAAGAGGCCCTTGAACTGGGCGATCGCATCGCCGTAATCAACGTGGGCCATATCGAACAGATTGGAACGCCTTATCAGGTCTACAACAATCCAGCCAGTGAGTATGTTGCTACCTTTCTCGGCGCGGCGAACATTCTTGAAGGAGTTATCCGAAGTGATCGCGTTGAGGTTGCTTCCGCGCAAATCCCCGCGCGAATTGAAGGGTTTAAAGAAGGCCAAGTGGTGAAGCTCATCTTTCGTCCGGAAGATGTTTCGTTAAGCAAGACTCAGGCGTTGCCGGTGGATCATGTCTGTCTTTCGAGTGGCATAGTTGAGCAGACAAGTTTTGTGGGAGCTTATGAGCGACTACGTATACGACTTGATCCAACTGTTAATGGCGCATGTGAAACTCGCGAGACAGCTTATTACCTAACCACTGAAACTCCGGAAAGCCAGGCCGCGAAGCCCATCATTGCGACCAGGCCAAAACCGGAGACAATGGCCCTGAGGCTTAGAAGCGGTGACCGCGTCTTTGTCGGGCTCAACTACTTCACCATACTTCCCAAAGATCCCCGAGCCAAGCCGGCGCGGAACCCAACAAATCATGATCAAGCTAAAGTCTAGAGTTTCGAGTTTCGAGTTCCGAGTTTGTGTTCATACTAAACTCGAAACTCGAAACTCGGAGCTCGAAACTTCAGCTTCGCTACTGCTTCGATGCAGCGGATAGTTTGTCGAGAGCCGCAACAGCCAGACTATGAAACCTTCGCCGTACACTATTAATGTTCGCGAAAGGTAAGGTCCGGGCGTGAGTGCGATTAGTCAGCAGGATAAAGACTCGATCCCTATTTGGATCGTTCCAGCAACTTGTTCCCGTGAAGCCGGAATGGCCGAAACTATCACGCGGAAGATCCGGACCGGCGGCGGAATCTTTTGTTTCGGCCAACTGCCAGCCGAAAGATCTCGCTTCTTCAAGGCCCGCAGTCAGATTTGTTCGAAACAACCCGCATGTGGCCGGCTTTAGTAACTTAGTTTGACCGCTGAGGAACTGATTCGCCAGTGCCATGGTCTCGGACGCTGTTGAGAAGAGTCCTGCATGACCCGCCGCACCTCCGAGAAAGTATGCGTTCCCATCGTGCACCTGGCCCCAGATTACTTCCTGACGCCAATTCTTATAATCGTCGTTACCGCTAGCGAGACACATCTGACGTTCATACGCATTGCCGATCTCGCACGCCGCGATTCCGGTTTGCATGGCACTCTCAGGATTGAAGAAGGTTTGTTTCAAGTTCAAAGGCTGGAAAATTTCGTGTTGCGCCAGTTGAGGCAAAGGTTTGCCCGTTAGTCGTTCCAAGAGCATTCCGAGAACGATGAATCCTAAGTCACTATAAATGACGCGCGTCCCCGGCTTGTATTCCAGATCCAGATTCGCGATTGCAGAAAGAACGCGATCACGTTCGCCTTCGGCAAGAATGTAAAGCGGGCTCCAGGCGGGCAAACCTGAACTGTGTGTTAGCAATTCGCGCAGGGTGATCGCTTTCTTGTCCATACGATCAAACTCTGGCAAGTAATGGGAAACTGAACTATCGAGCGTGAGTTCGCCAGCCTCAGTTCGGCGAGCACAAAGAAGACCGGTAAGCAGCGGTTTTGTAAGTGAGGCGACATCATAGATCGTATTGACGGTGGCGACGACACGCGTGGGTTCGACTACCGCATTTCCCAGGGCATCAGCAAAAACCTCGCGACCTCCTTCAGCGACCAGGTAAACAGCGGAAGGGAAGTCGCCGGCGGCGATTCGTTCGGCCAGGAAGGAAGTGACGGCAGGCTCTGGAGACAACATCGAAATCAAGAAATCGAGAGCGGGGACAAGCCCGCCTTCCTGACCTGAGAGTTGATGGAACGAGTTCCGTTAATCCCGCCCTGAAAGTCTTTCACTCAGGAAATCAGAGACTCAACTCGTGGAAGCTCAGTGTCGGGAAGGTGGGCTTGCCCCCGCTCGTAGTTCAGCCAACAGACTATCCCACAGCTCCAACCTGAACCTTCGTCGCATGCTCTGCGATTCTTTCCAACGCTCGCAGCGCCAGGGCAAGCGCGTTTCTTCCCTCGAGGCCTGAAACCACCACGGGCAGCCCAGCGCGCGCGGCCTCTACAAACGCCACGATCTCAGCGCGCAACGGTTCAACGTCGATAACATTCAGATTTTTCACGTGTACGCCTGGCCAGGCGCCATCAGCGCTTGGCGGCGCCAGGCTGCTAATTGATGCTCGCTTCGTCGCGTAATCGACAGCCACATAATCATGCGGCTGAAAAAAGCGCATCTTCCTGATTTTTTCAGTACCTACTCGTGAAGCTGTAATATTCGCAACCGCGCCGGACGAGAACTCGAGACGCGCGTTGGCTGCGTCTACTTTGTTCGTCAATATTGGAATGCCAACTGCGTGCAGATCGGTGACCGTAACGTCCTCGCCAACCAACCACTGAACGATATCCAGATCATGGATCATCAGGTCCAGCACAACATCAATATCCAGAGAACGCGCGGTAAACTGGCCGACGCGATGGATCTCGAAGTAGACAGGATTGCGCACGTGAGGGCGCAGTGCGACCAGAGCCGGATTAAATCTTTCCAGATGTCCGACCTGCAATAGCGCTCCGCTCCTAGTGGCCGCGGCGATCATTTCATCAGCCTCGGCAAGCGTTTGCGCAATAGGCTTTTCCACCAGCACGTGGATGCCGGCCTCGAGTAGGCCGCAGGCAATTTCGCAATGCGATTCGGTCGGGACTGCCAGGCTAACAGCGTCCACACGGCCAATCAGTTTCTTCCAGTCCGTTGTCCACTCGACCTCCTCCGAGATAGTTTCACGCGCGGTCTTTTCATCAAGATCGCAAACGAGCACGAATTGCGTTAATCCTTCCGCGGCAAGATTAGAATGGATGCGCGCGTGCTGACGGCCCAGGTGGCCGACGCCGACGACTGCGGTACGAAATGGCACAGTTTACGGATTTCTCTTTTTGGTTTAGCTTAATCCTTGAAGAAAGCAGTAGGCAGAAGGCAGAAGGCAGCAAACAAGACTTACTTTCTGCCTTCTGCTTACTGCTTTCTGCCTACTTCATTCGGAGCGAATATACTTGCATCCCTCAACCCTTGCCAAGCGTGGCACTGTCTTCCTTTTTCTCGCCATCCTTGTCTTTTATTTTTACGGCCTTGGCCATCTTCCCTTCGTTGGCCCGGATGAGCCCCGTTACGCTCAGATCGCGCGCGAGATGTTTCTGCGTCACGATCTGGTCACTCCCCGTCTTGGCGGACACACCTGGTTTGAAAAGCCGGTGCTGCTCTACTGGATGATGATGGCGAGCTTCAAATTGTTTGGCGTCTCGGAATGGGCGGCGCGTCTTCCGGCTGCTGTCTCCGGCTTACTCACAATTGCGGCTGTTTACTGTATCGGCCGCCGGATCGACCGCAACGCCGCGGACGAAAACCTTCAAGCTTATGCCTTTTGGAGCGCCCTTGTGTCAGCTACAACTCTCGGAATCGTCGTCTTCTCACGCGCTGCCAGCTTCGACATCATCCTGACAATGACGACGACGTGGGCGCTCGCTTTTTATGTTCTTCATGAGTTTGAGCGGAACGAAAGACTGCGCGGCGTGTCCCTGGCAGGCTTTTATACTTTCATCGGTTTATCGCTCCTGGCAAAGGGTCTCGTCGGGATAGTGATTCCCATCGGTGTTGTCAGTCTCTACTATCTATTCCAAAGACGGCTGCCCCGACGGAATACATTGCTCAGTCTGGTTTGGGGCTTGCCGTTGGCGCTGATTGTAGCCGCGGTATGGTATGCGCCAGTCATCCGGCTACACGGCTGGACATTTGTCGATCAGTTTTTTATTCAGCACCACTTCGCGCGCTACGTTTCAGACAAATATCACCACTGGCGACCCGTTTACTATTATCTGCTCGTTATCCCGTTGCTTGCCTTACCCTGGACAGCCTTTCTGATTGGTGGACTCTTCCCATTAGGAGGGCGCCTTAAAAGCGCCAGACTTTCCTCCGGCAATCGCTTGAGTCGGCTCCTGGTTTTCGCGCTGGCGTGGTTTTTGTTCCCATTACTCTTCTTCAGCTTCGCAAATTCGAAACTACCGGGTTACATAATCCCCGTGTTGCCCGCGGCTGCGCTGATAGTCGGCGAAAGTCTTTGGCGAATTCAGTCGGATCAGGGAAACCACAGGGCGGCAATTAGAACGACTGCAGCCCTTTGTTTGTTATTTGCGTTTGGCGCGCTCACCTACGTCTGGCGCGTCAGGGATTTGCCGCTTACGTGCGCGTTGCTGGTTGCGGCGCCCCTGTGCGTTGCAGGAGTCTTTGCTTTGTTCTCTCGCCACAGGCCGGCCAACTCAATTGTGTTGATTGCGGGCGCGACTGTGGTTGTCTTGATGGTTGTATTGCATTGTGCCGCCCCGGTAGTGGCGGAACTCCAATCTTCCAAACACTTGCTTCAACTCGCGACTGAGCGCGGGTATTCGCAGACCGTAATCTATGGCATGCAGCGCAGCGATCGCACTCCTGAATTCTACGCCGCCGGCCGCATTGCTTACGGCGCGGACGGTGAACCCATCATGTATGAGGGGCCGGATCAGGTCATCCAGGAGAGTCACTTGCGCCAGGAGACTGTTTTGGTTTTCGTTCCGCTGGATGACGTGGGCCGGCTAACCGGCCTGGCTTCAGCCCAAGTCGATGTGATCGGAAATAACGGCCGGTATGCAATCGTAGCAGTGCGGGCGCGCTAACTGTGGCGGTGATTCAGCTCAGGTGAAACCACAACTAAGCCAGGGGTTATGGATTGAGGTTCTTTGCGAAGAAATCAATGACTGGTCGATCGTAAACCTCTCCTTGCTCGCCGGTGGCTGAGGGTAGGGTAAAGCCGGTCAGGGGCAGGTCCGTTTTCATTTCCAGATTCGCCGGGTTTGGAAAACAGCGTTCCAGAGATTTAGTTGAGTCGCGCAGATAGCCGTCGTCGGTGCCCGCCAGCAAAAAGACTCGCCGCGTCCCAAGGGACATCGCCAGGCCGCAAGAACTTTGGTTTTGATACTGTCCGAGGAAATAGACGCGAGTGGCAATACGTGCCGGAAAGAATATTACGCCGGTGTTCACACGAACATCCTCGCGCACTGCGCCGCTGAGCAACTCATCGGCGTCGCGCGGAACAGAATCCAGAACGAGAACCTGTAACGTCGGGTCTTTGCTTGCCGCAAGCAACCCTGCATAGGCGCCCAGCTCCACTCCGTAAACTCCCAGGCGTTCTCCGATAAGGTGGCTGCGATTATCACCCTTCAACGAGCGAAGAAAATCCAAAGCGGCCAACACGTCCTCTCCTTCTCGACTGCCAAACATAGTCCAGTTGACCGGTGGGTTCAGTCCATGGCCTCTCAGATCAGGCCAGAGAATGGTGGAGTTAGTGGCCTCGTTGACCTTCATTCCCAGGTTGAAGAGCAGGGAACGGTCGCCACCATACCGATGCAGGAAGATGACAGCGGGCGCTCCTTCGGCGCCTCGAAGAAGCCAACCGCGAGCCAAAGTGCCGTCGCGATTTCGCCAGTTTTCTTCAGTGACTTTCAGGGCCCTGGCGGTCCCACTTATTTGAGCGAATCCCTGTGGGGTGACCAGGAAAGACCGACGCGGGGGACGTGTAATGCCACGGACAATTGCTGCCAGAGCGATAATTATCGCGACTAACAGAATTATTAGAATTGGCATGAACGACTTAAAGAGCTTCTTGCCGAATCGTCGTCGGATGGCCATGAGATAAGGGATGAACAATGAGGGCTGACGAAATGGACAACGTTCTACTTTCCATTCCGCACTAGCTCAGCGCCACATCGTCCGTGGTACGTCGTCCTTTCTCGCTCACGCGAGCGTAGTCTTCCGGCGTATTGATGTTGTCGAAAAAACTCTCCGCACCTCTCAAACTCGAAAGTTCCGCAAACGACACCCAGCGCGTTTGCACAGATTGTAACAGAGCGACAGGTTTTCGCTCGCCGGAATTAATCAACTCTGCGGCACGCCCGAGGCACGGCTGAACGCGATAGAGCGCGCAAAGCGGTTGAGGAATCCCATCTCTTTGAATCGGCGCAACCGCATCCAGATCTTCACGGAAACTCATCAGACGAGCAAACAGTTCGCTGGTTACGAAGGGAAAATCGCAGGCCACAATCAAGGCCCACACGGCGGCACAAGCAGAAAGCGCCGCGTGCACACCGCCCAGGGCTCCCCACTGAGGATAAACGTCGGCAGCGGTTGGAAGGTTGATGGTTGACTGCGAAGTGGCTGTATAGTTGCCAACCACTGTCACCGATGATGTAACAGCAGAAAGTTCCCCGGCAATGCGCTCCACAAAGCTCTGGCCCTCGAGCATTAGTAGCGACTTGTCAGTGCCCATGCGGCGCGACTTTCCGCCGGTGAGGATGAAACCTGCGACTGAATCCATGGAATAGCCTGCTATTTACTAGTGAATTAATAAAAACAAGCGGAAGACGGCGGAAACTTAGCACGCGAATTTCCTATGAGCAAGAGGAACGTTTTTGTCGGTTTGAGCGTCTAAGAAGCGGTTCCGCGACTTGTGGAGGTTGGCGGCTCTGGGTTATGAGATCAGGTTATGACTCGACATTCAAAGATGACCTTGACCCGTTTCGGGACGAAAGCTATAGTCGCGTGAGCGTTTACCTGTCGCGCCGCCGGTACACGCCCCATGCAATAAACAGTAAGAGGTTATTCTAAATGAAAAGTTTGGCAAAAGTTCTTTTAGTTGCGACTGTCATTGCGGTTGCCGGAGGCGTTTCGTTCGCGCAAAAGTCGGTAGTGGATGCAAGCGTTAAGGATTCTCGCTTGTTTGCGCTCGAGGATCTGCGTCCGGGGATGAAGGGAACGGCACGGACAGTCTTTTCCGGAGCGGAGCCGCAGGAGTTTGGCGTGGAAATTCTCGGTGTGTTGCCGGGTTTTCCTGGACCGCGACAGTCGGCAATCATAGGTAGATTGACCGGCTCCAACGTTGAAAAGACCGGGGTATTCGCAGGAATGTCAGGCTCGCCGGTTTACATCGACAATCGTCTCGTGGGCGCAATCGCGTTTAGTTTTCCTTTTTCCAAAGAACCAATCGCCGGCATCACTCCCATCCAGCAGATGATCGATATTTTTGAAAAAGGTTCGACCGGCCAAAGGACACATTCGAACGGACCGCATGCTGTCTCATTTGCCCAGCTTGCATCTACGGAATGGAAAGCAACCTTGCCGAAGCCGGAAATCAGTTCCACTTCGCTTATTGCACCGGTATCTGAAGGTTCACGTCTTCTGCCGCTCATGGGTCAACAAATGACGCCGATCGCCACGCCAGTCGTGTTCGGCGGAATCAGCCAGGAATCGCTTGCGATGTTTGCGCCACAGCTCATGGCCAATGGACTGCTTCCGGTTTCGGGCGCGGGAGGTTCAGCCGGCATCACGCCGCTTGAAAAGGCCACTGAGAAAACACTAACGCCGGGAACATCGATCAGCGTCCAGTTGGTTCGTGGAGATTATTCGATCGCCGCATCGGGAACGGTCACCTTTCGCGACAAGGATCGCATTTATGCGTTTGGCCATCCGTTCCTAAGTCTCGGCGCGTCAGATATGCCGATGAGCGAGACCGCAGTCGTCACCGTTATTCCCAATGTAAACAATTCTTTCAAGTTATCCGTTCCTGGCGCGATGATGGGCTCAATTTCTCAGGACCGCGCCTCTGGTGTTTTTGGTCGGTTGGGTCAGGCGCCAAAAATGATCCCCGTAACGATTAACTTGCACACCAGCCGCGATCGCAGCGAGACCTACTCCTACGAAATCGCGAACGACTCATTCCTGACGCCGTTACTGCTGAACATCACCATCTTTAACACGATCACTTCCAGCGAGCGTGCCTTGGGCGATTCCACTATCACCATCAAGGGCGCAATCAATGTTAAGGGGCAGGAACCAATTGAAGTAGATCGCCGTTTTTCGGCTGGAAACTCACCGATTTTAGCGGCCGGCTCAGTAGCCGGTCCGATTAGCTCGCTGCTTGGCAGCGGCTTCGATGATGTTCTGATCGAAGGCGTGGCACTCGATATTTCTTCTGCTGACACGAAGTATGCGGGAACGCTAGAACGGATCGCGCTCAGCAAAACAGAAGCACGACGCGGAGAAAAGATCGAGATCCAGGCCTACGTGAGAACGGAATCCGGCAAGCAGTTTGTTCAACGTATTCCGGTTCAAATTCCCGAAGACGCCACCCCGGGCCAACTGCTGGTCTTCGTTGGTGATGGTGGAGCGCTTCAGGAAGGTTCCGCCGCCAAGGCTTTTGTGCCGCAGGATTTGGGACAACTGGTGAAGGCTATCAACAAAGTGAAAAAGAGCGATCGACTTTACGTGAAACTATTTCGCATTACTCCCGGCGCCGTTATCGGCACCAGTGAAATGCCAAACCTGCCGCCGTCTGTTGTCGCTACGCTCAACAGCGACAGAAACTCAGGCGGCTATACGCCTACAGTATTATCCGCTGTCTACGAGATGGAGTTGCCGCCTGCGGAATTCGTAATCTCCGGGCAACAACTGATTGGACTTGACGTCGTGCCGTAATTAATAACAGCGTCCCTAAGTTTGTCGGAGGCGAATCTACTTCGGCGTAAAGTTCCTTACCTCGGATAAGCCTCGGATAAGCTCCCAATCTATTAATTTCCAGCGTTCGCTTGCGCGGATGCTGCAACCCCGGCAAATGTTTGAAGTTGACTTTAGCATCCGGCGCTACCGCGCGCGGTTCTCCAAAGAATCCGACCTCTCCACGCTAAACTGACCCGCTACCCATACTCAGGGTTTGCTGACGCGAAATAGAAATCGCCCTTTCGATTGCGGCATCAGTTCCGCCGTAATAGTAAAGCCCAAGCCTTCGATCCGCGGCGCCAAACGCTTTCCGCCAAAGAGTAATAGTGTGGCCTTCGCCGGCGCCCAATTTAATAGATGAGGAAGCATCTCTGCGAAACGTTCTAGGGCACGACACGTAACAAAACCGACCTCAGGCGCGGGCACGTTCTCAAACCGCTGGGCAATGACAGCGCCTTGTTTGGAGGTCCCTGTCCGGGTCAATGCTTCGCGAAGGAACACTGCTTTCTTTTGGGAAGCCTCGATCAGAATGGCGTTAATATCAGGCCTGACAATCAGGCAGGGAAGAATAGGCAATCCGCCGCCAGCTCCCACCTCAGCGACAGTGGCGTTTTCTGGAAGGTGTTTGATCAAGAGCAGCGATTCGAGAACGTGGCGTGTGGCAAACTCATGTGGTGAGCACGGCGCGACGAGATGCAGGCGCGAGTTCCAGGTGTTGAGCAATTCGTAATATTGCGATAACCCGTCGAGAGCTTTCGAAGTCAGCGTCATTCCATACGCAGCGGCTTCGCTATGGAGGGCATCCCTAAAGTTCTCTGTTTGTGCGGTCATGTTCCTCCCGGAAGTTTCCACTAGAGATCCTGAACGGTAAAGCTGCGAGTCACTTGCCGACTTTGCCCCTTTGCGGCTCCGCGTGAGATTCTGTTCGAAGTTAAAAACAAGTTCCTAGCTGGGAGCGCGGGCGTCTCGCCCGCAATGAGCGCGAAGCGCGAAGGAATCTTCGACAGCGTCTCTCACAATCGGAAAGCGCCTACCGGTGCATTGCGGGCGAGACGCCCGCGCTCCCAGCAGAAAGTTGCTCGTTTAACGCAAACTGAGGCATTACCAAGAACCCTATGATTGATGACCTGGCCAAGCACCATGAACTTTTGGGCCGAGCAGTGACAGCTATCATTAGCGAATATGCCGCGACTCTCGACTCGCGAAAAGTGACGTCGCCCGCTACACCTCAGGAGCTGGAAAAGATATTTGACGAGCCTTTTCCAGAACAGGGAATTACGACCGAGAAAATCCTGGAACGATTCACTCAAGATGTAATCACCCACGCCATGCAGGTTCCCAGCCCGCGCTATTACGGTCAGTTTAACCCGACACCGTTGCCGATCGGTGTCTGGGCTGATGCGTTAGCTTCAGCGCTGAACCAAAACGCGGGCGCCTGGCGGAATGGACCAACGTCAGCGATGATCGAGGCGAGAGTGCTGCGCTGGTTATGTGAGCTGATTGGCTGTGGCCCGGAAAGCTTTGGCGTGTTGGCAAGTGGCGGAACGGAAGCAAACCTGATTGCGCTGAAATGCGCTCGTGATCGTGCACAGCAGCTCGGGGTGAATGACGGCGAACGACAGGCATCCTCGACTGGTCCTCTCTCCACCCAAATGAATGGCTTGGCTTTGACTGCAGGTAAGCTCACGGTTTACGCCTCCGAACAGTGTCACTTTTCAATCGAGCGGAGCGTTGACATCCTTGGTCTGGGACGCAAGAGTTTGCGCAAGATTCCCACCGACGAGAGATTTCACATCCGCACAGACGCACTGCAAAATCAGATCCAGGCCGACCGCAATGCCGGCTATACGCCTTGCTGCGTGATCGGAATTGCCGGCGCCACTTCTACCGGCGTAATCGATCCGCTACCGGAGTTGGCCGCGATAGCGCGAAAGAATAGCTGCTGGTATCACGTGGACGCGGCCTATGGCGGCGCCCTGGCATTCTCAGAAGCGCATCGTGGCAAACTGAAAGGCATCGAGCTCGCTGATTCGGTAACGTTTGATCCGCACAAATGGATGTTTGTGCCGTTTGCCTGTGGCGCACTGCTGGTGCGCGACGGCGGTCAGGTGCTGCGCGATTCGTTTGATATCACGCCGGAGTATCTCAACGAAGATCGAGGCGGCACCGACGTGGAGTTTGATTTTTTTCGCTATGGCCAGATGGGCACGCGCCGTTTCAGTTCCCTAAAACTCTGGATGGCACTGAAGTTTATGGGCCGGCAAGGCTACGCTAACGTGATCGAACGTCAAATCGGACTGACAGACTATTTGGCGAGTCGGATTGATGAGTTACCTGACTTCAACCGAGTTGGCCCGGTAGAGACCGCGGTTTGCTGTTTCAGATTCTTGCCGGAAAACTTGTCCCACGATCCAACGGACGCCGGCGGCGTCCGGCAAGATCTTTTACAGCAGAAACTGCAACAGAAGATTGAGCGCAGCGGCGAAGCCTGGATCACGACGACTGTGCTAAATGGCCGCCGGGCCTTGCGCGTCAACATCAATAGCTTTCTGACCGAGCATCGGCACATCGATGATTTGGTAGACTTGCTCGTGCGCACGAGCAAGGAGCTTCCCTGAATTGACGTTGAGGCATACAGATTGTGCAGAGCCCGGTAGTTGAGAGTTCAAGCTTTAGCTTGTCTTCCATCGCAACATCAACCTAAGGACTCTGAACTACCTGATCCAAAGGAACTGATGAATATTAGAAATCACTTACGATTCGCCAGCTTGCTTTTGATCCTGTTTTGCGCGGGAGCCACAGCTCGCGTCGCCACCCAGACGGAATCCCCGCGCTCGCTTCCCGCAATTAGATCCCAGGCTAAGTTTGACTCGCTGGCGGTAACCTACGATCCGGACACACCCTATGCGTTGCCCCACGTGCTCTTCGTTATCGACCGCAAGGATCAGAATAAAATTTACTACGTCAACACGAAGCGGTATTCCTTCCACAAAGATTTTGTGAATGGAACCTATCTTTCTCTTGAACGCGGACGCGAGTTTTTTGAGAACAACTACTTAAAAGCGAATCGCCGCTTCATTCTCGGTACCATCGCGTATCAAACACCTTTGAAACGCTGGACGTTTGAATTCTGGGAAGGCGATCTCATTCCGGCGGATCAGATCAAAGTAACTTCCGAGGTGATTAAGGCGAGCTTCTTCGTTCCGGTCGCGTATAAACCAAATTCAATTCGCCAGGATGATGAATCCACGAAAGTCGGCGGGCTCGAACGCGTCTTGCAAAGCGACATCGCCAGGGAACAGGAATATCAGGCGCTTAACGTAGCCAGGGGTTTGGGAAGGATTCATGTCATTTCCAAACTCGACGACCACGTTGAGATTGGCTTCAATGAAATACTCGTGCTTGATGAAGTGCCGGTCCAGCTTCCTCCCGTCGCAGGTGTGATTACGTCGCATCCGTCAACGCCACTTTCGCATATCAACTTGCTGGCAAAAGGCTGGGGCATTCCAAACGCTTACATCAAGAACGCGCAAACGTTGTTGAAGCAGTACGACGGTTGGTGGGTAGCGTTTGAAACGAAGCACGATGGTTACACAATCAAACGCGCCGATATGGATCAGCTGCGAGAATATGAACGCCGGTTGGCGCAACGTCTCGATGTGATGAAACCGCGCTTCAATCTTGCAGAGACGCGCCTGCTTGGTTTGAACAGGCAACGAGCGCAATCAGCCCTTGCGTACGGCGGTAAGTCAGCAAATCTGGGCGAAGTGATGAACGCCCGTTTGCCTGGCATCGTGGTTCCCAACGGCTTCACGATTCCTTTTTACTACTATGACCAATTCCTGCAAGCGAACAAGCTCGACGACGCAATCTATGCGATGCTTAACGATCAGAAGTTCGTACACGATCCGGCTTACCGCCGCGAACAGCTCGTAAGTCTTCGAGAGCGCATCAGGCAGGGAAAATTTGATGAGGCGCTGAGCGCCCAGATTCTGCGCCGGGTGCATCGGGAGTTTCCCGGCAAGGGTTTGTTTGTCCGCAGTTCCTCGAACTCTGAAGATTTGCCAAACTTTAGCGGCGCCGGATTGTACACGACAGTTCCCAACGTCCGAGAGGATCAGCAGCTTATTGAAGCCATCAAAACCGTCTGGGCTTCGCTTTGGAATTCTGAAGCTTACGAAGCCCGCGAGCGCGCCGTGATCGATCATTCGAAGATTTTCATGGCGGTGCTGATCCAGGAAGGCATCAATTCGGAAAGCTCCGGTGTCATGATCACCACCGATCCCTTCGACAGGGAAAACCAGGGAGCGATCTACATCAGCGCTAAACGCGGTCTGGGAATCAAGGTGGTTGAGGGCAAGAAGGTTGCCGAGCAGATCATCTTTCGCCAGCGCGCGAACGCAGTCCAGGTGCTGACGCGCTCTGATGAAGACAGCCTGCTGACGTTTGATGAGAAGGGCGGCGTCAAGGAAGTTGCGATAACAGGTGAACGAGTTGTTTTAACTGACGACGTGATTCGGCGGTTGGTGAGCGCCGCAAGTGCGATCAAACGCGTGTTTGGCAGCCGGGATCAGGACATTGAATGGGCCTACATGAAAGGCCAGATCTACATTGTTCAGTCGCGACCATTTATTACGGGTGGGTAGTTGTAAACTCAACGATTGACTTTGGACCTCCCAGGAAGTGTCAAGAAGTTCAGAGTTCAACCTTAGGTTGTGGTTGGTAACCTGCAAGCGAAAGCCTGAACTCTAAACTGCGAGCGTCAACCCCAACTTAGTGTGTTCCTTTGCGTTGTGGAGATCTGGAAGTAATTGGAAGCGGTCTGACGGGTCGCGTCTCAAAACATATGGCTGACAAAATCTTCATTGACGGAATTCTCAATGGTCGCGTTGCATTCGTAACTGGCGGCGGCACTGGCATCACTGGCGGCGTTGCCCGAGCTTTGGCCGAAGCAGGCGCTTCGGTCGCCTTGGTTAGCCGCAGTCTCGAGCATCTTGAGCCGGCAGCCAGGGCGATCAACGATGCGCGGGCTAAGAATCCGGGCATTGGGGAGGCGTTGGCTATCCAGACCGACGTTAGAAACTATGAACAAATTGAGGAGACAATTCTGGCGACCGTGGTGCGTTTCGGAAAAATCGATATCGTCGTTAACGGCGCCGCGGGAAATTTTTTGGCGCCCGCCGAAGCGCTTTCGCCAAATGGATTTGGAACCGTGGTGGACATTGATCTCAAAGGTACGTTCAATGTTTGCCGCGCGGCTTTTGCCGAACTGAAAGAGCATCGCGGCCAGATACTAAACATCAGTGCCACGCTTCACTACCTGGGCACACCGATGCAGCTTCACGTTTCGGCTGCGAAGGCCGGAGTCGATGCGCTGACGCGCAACCTGGCGGTTGAATGGGGACGCTATGGCATTCGCGTGAATGCAATTGCGCCCGGGCCTATTGAGGACACTGAAGGAATGAAGCGTCTCGTTCCAGAGCCGGTCAAGGAAAAACTACTCAAGAATATTCCCCTGGGCCGTTTTGGTCGCATCAGCGACATTGAAAAGGCCGCTGTTTTTCTTTGTTCTGATGCGGCCAGTTTTATTAATGGCGCGGTCCTGGTTGTAGATGGCGGACAATGGCTGCTTGGCAGCAGACTTGGATAACCCCCGTAGATGGACTCGCGCCCTAACCTGGCACAGTACGGCGCCGTCAATCCTTGGCTATGCGCGCCCTTGAGGCGTGAAGTAATAGACCACTCCGTAGTCGCTGCCGGCTATGATCCCGGATCCGTCTGCGCTGATAAAACACGGCCAAGCCATTTCAGGAGCCATGAAGTGCCACAGCCTTTCCCCAGTTGCACCGTCAAATAGACAGAACTCGCCTCCAAGACCGTTCGGAGCATAACCAGTCGCAACAGCCACATACTTCGCTGCGGCGTCGGTACTGGTACAGTTGGGATTCTGCTTCGTCTTCGCCGGTGCGTTCCAAAGCTGCGTTAAGGTACCGTTGTTGTTCTGCAACCCGTACACCAGCCCGCTGGTTCCGTCGTTCTCGACAACTGAAAGAAAACTGCCATCGTCTGATATCGCGACCCATCGCATTCTGTCGCTGGTACCGAGATTTAAGGTGGTGGCATAGGTGCTCTGCTTAATCGAATCCTCATTAAAGAGATATACGCTCTGAGAATCTCCAACTGCCGCGAACCAACTTCCATCAGCGGAGATCGCAACTGAATGAACCGGACCGATGTCTGTACTCCCAGCCCAGGTGTAAACATCTCCAATGGCGCCGGCGTTATTCTCGACGTAGTAAACATTGCCTTCGTGATCGCCCATGACAAATGCGCTGCCGTCGGCAGGCATGTCGATCGTTTCAACAATATTTTCGGCGCCGGTATTAAGCGTTGCGGGCGTGGCGGGAAATACGCCATCTGTCTGCTGAAAGAGATATGCATCGTTGGCAGCGACCGCGAGTACCGATCCATCCTGCGAGAGCGCCAGGCCATTTACGCGCGACCCGATGTCATAAGTGAATAATTGATTGCCCTTCTGAGCGTCGTAGGCGCGAACAAACCCTTCGTGGTCTTCCATCCAACCGCCAGCAGCAGCTATCGAGCCATTACCTGAAATGGCCACGGCAAAAGCGCCCTCGTAACCCATCCACTGGTCGAGCCAGAGCTGCTTTCCCTCACGGTCCCAGCAATAGACGGAATACTCGTTGTTGACCGGCGGAGGTGGTGGTTCGATTCCGTAATTCCCCTGGAACGTCGCCGCCACTACGCGCCCTCCGTCGTCGGAAATCGCGGCGCTATTGATCGGAAACTGTGGATCAGCAGCCCGCTCCCAACGCAAATATGGAAATTGGTATGCTTTAGTCATTAGCTTCTCTCCTGCCACAATCGAGTGATTGAGTGATCAACGAAAATTGGCGATCATCACCGCATCGCTGCGCGAGGAGCCGCGCACAATTGCGACGCGGCGGCCGTCGCGCGTCCATTCCCAGTGCAAGATGTCTTCCCCTTTGTAGTCGCGCAGCTCGCGAGCTGGGCCGCCAGCGAATGGCTGTGACCATAAATTGGTTATGCTGCCGCGTTTATCCACGTAGGTGATGGCGCTTCCGTCGGGCGTCCAGTGTGCGCCCATGGTCCAATAGACGGTCTGTGGCAAGTCGAACATCTTAATGGGATCACCGCCGGCAAACGGGACGACCATCAGCTTGGCCACATTTTTTGCGTCGTTATGAAAGCAGGCTATAAATTTTCCGTCAGGCGAGATGTCCGGATCGCTCGAGGAAACATTGGTCAGTTGTATGGGTGAACCGCCGCCCAGTTGAACTTTCCAAAGCACCAGTTTTCCGGAACTGTAGGACGAATAGACCACCCACTGTCCATCCGGCGAAATACGCGGCCTGGTATCGTAGTTACCGTTGGTAAGTTGGGTCAGGTTGCTGCCATCAACCTTAACGCGCCATAAATGTACGCCGTCGTGTTCGGATACGAAAACTATCTGTTGACCGTCCGGTGAAACAACGGGCGCAAACTTCGCGTGGGTGTCGTTGGTAAGTTGTTTCTGTTCCGTGCCGTCGGCGTTCATCACCCAAATTTCCGTGCTTCCGCTGGCACTCGAGACGTAAACAATACGGCCGTCAGAAGTCCAGGTCAGACCCGCAGCGCCTTCGTCACGTCCGTTTGTGATTTGACTCTGCCGACTTAGGTCGGTCCCGGTCGCAACCCAGATGCTTGAGGTAACATCAGTTTGCGTAGCCACTAGGGTGTTTGAATCGGCCGTCAAGGAAACATCAACGTAGGAATTCAGATCATGTGTGATTCTTCGCACCTCGCCGGCTGGATATGAAATTTCCCAGACTTGTCGCGCCGCCGTGGTGCCGGTATCACTCGCCGAGAACAGAATGGCGCTGCCATCACTTACCCAAACGGAACGGCCAATGCTGTCCCAACGCTCGGTAGGCAGTTCTTTCTGGGCGCCATCTTTTACGTTGACAATCACCATCGTCATCTGCGGATTCTGGCGATCGTCACCGGCGCCGCAGGCGACCAGCGTGGAATCCGGCGACCAGGCGACGCCACGCGACGCAAACCATTCGTGTCCCGTGCGTGCAATGAGCTTCCGCTCGTTTGAGCCATCTGCGTCGGCGATAATGATAGCGGACTCGGAGGCGTTGGCGTCATAGCGTTGGAAAGCGACCTGACGACCGTCGGGCGAAAGGGAGATAGCTTCGTTCACATGGCCTAGAAGCTTCACCGGCGTAACACCGAGTGTGGGAATGCGGAACACTGATCCGGTTTCATCGCCGGTGTTTCTGGCAACGTAATAGATGTAGTTACCATCGGGACTAAAAGTCATGCTCGAAAATCTGAGTGCGGCTGGAGCGACAAGCTGCACGTTGCTGTTGGTGGCAATCTGTTTGGTCCAAAGACTCTGTTGGTCACCCTCAGTTTGGGCATAGGCGAGAAATTTCCCATCGGGCGAAATCGCCGCAGACTGCACGCGGTTTGTCGCCGTTACTCTGCCGATTCTCATGTCAGCCGATGAGCGAGGCGCTCTGGTCTGCGTGGCAGCATTTGGCCAGCGAAATCCTCGCGCGAACAGAAAAGCCAGTGCGACTATTCCCAAAATAACAAACGCAGCAATCAAAGGAATTATAGTTTTGCGCGCTTCATTTTTGGTCCTAAGACTGATCGTGGGTGCAGTAGATAAACCTCCTGAGCGAGTAGCCGCCGCCTCGGAATTAACCGGCAAACTACGCGTTCGCTCTCCGCTGGGAATTGAGTAGCCGGAGGATTCCGAGTCGTTAACTCGCAGGTCATGTTGTAGCTCGTCGAGCTCAATCGCGATGTCTTTAATGTTTTGATAACGTCGCTCACGATCTTTCGCTAAACAACGCCTGACGATCTTTTGCAACTCCTCGGGCGCGAGCGGACTAAATTCCCTTAGCTGCGGCGTGGGACCATGCACGATCTTGTGCAAAGAATCAATCGCGTCTTTCCCCGGAAACGCACGCCGCCCGGAGACGGCCTCAAAGAGGATGCAGCCAAAAGAGAAGATGTCAGAACGGTGGTCGACCTGGCTTATCCTGCCTTGCGCTTGTTCAGGCGACATGTAGGCAGGCGTGCCCATTAGTGTACCTGGCAGGGAGTGCTGAGGAATGATAGCGGTTTCGTTTTCGCTAAAGCTTTGATCGCCCGAAGCCAGCGCGCTTTGTGGCTCAAGCAATTTTGAGAGACCAAAATCCAGTATTTTTGCGTAACCGTCCAACGCAATCATGATGTTTTCAGGTTTCAGATCGCGGTGTACGATGCCGGCACCATGCGCCTTCGCCAGGCCTTCGGCAACTTGCTGCAAATATTTCAGCATTCTTCGAAGATCGGTTTGTTCGGTGCGAAAAACATCACGTAGAGTCATCCCTTCCACAAATTCCATGGCGATGAACTTTGTCCCTTCCGCTTCTCCGGTCTCGTAAATGTGAGCGATGTTGGGATGGTTTAGAGCCGCCGCGGCTTGTGCTTCCTGAGCGAAGCGCCGCATGCGATCAACATTTGCGGCAAGCAACGCGGGGAGAATTTTCAAAGCAACCTTGCGATGAAGTTGCGTATCCTCAGCAAGGTAAACTTCACCCATGCCACCCGCGCCGATTTGCGCGTGAACTCGATAACGGCCAAGGTGCGTACCTGGGGGAAGGGGCATCGGACACCTACTTGCGTTAGAGATCTGGCCAGATTACGGCGGAAACTGTGCGAGCCATTCTAGATGAGTTCTCGAGAGTGCACCAGAAGTTTATTACTACAGAAGTTTATTACTACCGTGCTGTGGATTACTCTACCCAGTTGCGTTAGAGTGCTTCTATGAGGGTTGTAAAAATAGAGCCCCTGTTTTTTGTCTGTGTTTGCATGCTCGCCTGGGGCTGTGTCGTGAGCGCGCAAGAGTTGCCGAAGCAGTCTGACAATCAAGCCGGCACTCCCAAGAAGACTAACGAGCGACCGGCGGAGAGGTCTGCCAGTTTGCTTGAGCCTTTTGACGGCGCTTCCGTGGAAAAGATGCGTGAGCAATGTGTGACTCTAGAGACGGAGTTAGGTGCGATTGAGATCGAAATGATTCCGGAAGCCGCGCCGGAGAGCGTGCGCAACTTTCTTAACCTCTCTGCGACCGGCGCGCTGAACACAACAACCTTCAGCCGGGTTGTGAAAGACTTTGTTATCCAGGGTGGCAATCTTTCGACCAGTGAAAAGTGGGACTCCGATCTGGCAAGAAGAATGGCGCGCAAGCTTCCCGACGAACCAGGTTTGATTAAGCATGTGCGCGGCATTGTCTCGATGGCGCGCCCGGAAGAAGCAAATAGTGCGTCGACGCATTTCTTCATTCTTGTGGGCGATGGCCACCATCTGGATGGAAAGTTTTCTGCGTTTGGTCGAGTAACCAAGGGCATCGAGGTCGCTGACGCCATCAACAAAGCGCCTGCGGAAGGCGAGAAGCCGACGAAGCCTGTGCGCATCAGTCGAGCTGTTGTGGCGCCGTGCAAAAAATGAATCGTTTAGTAAAAACTTTCTCAAGGGCGAGAAGAGATAGTGCCACGATTCTGCTCGTCATTATCTTGTTGAGTCTTCCGGGATGCGGGCAGTCCGGCGGCAAGAAGCCGACGCCGGAAGCAGCCAAACAGGTCCTGAAGCTGCGCGGCTATGAGTTCGATGAAAAATCATTCCTGGCGGCAGCGGCTGCGAATGATGTGATTGCCGTTAATGGATTCCTGGCCGCGGGCATGAGTCCCAATGTTAAAGATGATAGCAGTGGCGCGACGGCGCTCATTTCGGCGGCTTCGCATGGTAACGAGGAAATCGTCAACGTGCTTCTAAATGGCGGCGCCGACGTCAACCTGAAAGACAATGCCGGTTACCCGGCGATCCTGCGCGCTCTCCAGAACAAACACGATGAGATCGCAGATGCGTTGTTGTCGCGGCCTAACCTCGATTTGAACGCACGAGGTCTAAACGGGACGGTCCTAATGAGCTACGTTCGCCGTGAGCAGGAAGACACGGTAAAGAAACTGCTTGAACGCGGCGCCGACCCGAATCTCAGCGATGAGGATGGCGATACGGTCCTGCATGGCGCGGCACAACGCGGCAACGTGAATGTTCTGAAGATGCTGCTTGCTGCCGGTGCGAACCCTAATGCCAAAAACAAACTTGGCGGGACGGCTTTGATGTGGGCAGGCGTTTATGGCCATGAAGAAGTAGCTCGGGTGCTCATCGATCATGGCGCCGACGCCGCATTGAAAGATGAGCACGGCATGACTGCTTCTGCATGGGCCGCGAAAAACAACCAGGACGATCTGGCCCGGTTGCTGCGCGAGGCCGAGAAAAAGCGCTAATGATCCCCGGCAATGAATACTTCCAATGGTCAACAATATTTTGCGCCAACTATTAACTCGCCTGCTGAATCGCGAGAACCTCACTGAATGGGAATCCGGAGAACTTTTGGAGGCAATGCTCGCCGACGATGCGACCGATGCGCAGATTGCCGCAACGTTGGTCGCATTGGCGGCAAAGGGCGAAACGGTCGCGGAGCTTGCCGGAATGGCTGGAGTGCTGCGCAAGCGCGCCCTCCGAGTTAATTCTTGTCATGAAGTATTCATTGATACCGCCGGAACCGGGTCGAGCCGAGCGAAAACTTTCAACGTCTCAACCGCGGCGGCATTTGTAACTGCCGGCGCCGGACTCGCAGTTGCCAAACACGGGAATCGTGCCGCCAGCAGCAAGTCGGGAAGCGCAGATGTGTTGACTGCGCTGGGCGTCAACGTATCAGCCCTGACCAAAGTTACCGAAGCTTGTTTGAACGAAATCGGAATTTGTTTCATGTTTGCGCCGCTCTATCACGGCGCCACGGCGCGCGTCGCGGCCATTCGTCGCGAGCTGGGTATTCAAACGACCTTTAACTTGCTTGGGCCCTTGAGCAATCCGGCGGGCGCTCCGAGGCAAATCATAGGCGTTTGGCGCAAGGATCTAGTTGAGCTCGTGGCCAATGTGCTCGCGGCGTTGGGAACCGAGCGCGCCTGGGTGGTTCATGGTGAGGATGGCCTCGATGAAGTGACACTAGCTGGCAAGACGTTCGTGGCCGAGGCTCAAAGAGGAAAAGTGAAAACGTTCGAGATTGGGCCGCAGGATTTTGGATTATTCGTCGGTGTACTTGATCACCTCCGCGGTGGCGATGCGGAAACAAACGCGCGCCTCATTCGGGATGTGCTTTCAAGCGCGCGACGTGATGAAGCGCGGGCCTTGGTTGTCGCAAATGCTGCGGCGGCATTGTTCATCGGTGGGAAAGCGAACGCTCTAAATGAAGCGACCAAACTGGCCGAAGATAGCATCGACAGCGGTTCGGCGCGGAAGAAGCTTGAGCAGTTGATCTCGGCGACTAACAACGATACCAGCGTTAAAAGCGAGCAATAGCGCTTGAAAAGACAATATGCCCGTTACCAGGGCTGTTAGGTTTTCAAGATCAACCTTTTCCCTGGGACCGCGGGCGTCTCGCCCGCAACGAGCGCGCCAGCGCGAGTAGCGCTTGGCTTTAATCAATCTTTTGATGTATCGCAGCGGGCGAGACGCCCGCGGTCCCAGGGAAAACGTTGACCCAGGCTTTTACATCTCGCGCCTTTTGCGCTGTAACCCTGAATGGACTTACTTTCTCAGATCATTGCGAAGAAAAGGCTGGAGGTCGAAACCGCGAAGCGCACGTTGCCACTTGAGCAGGTGCGGGTAAAAGGTCTCGATGTGCGAGCTAATGCGAAGTTGCACGCGCTTCGCGAGGTGCTCAACGGAAATGACGCCATCAATATCATCGCCGAATTCAAGCGTCGTTCACCTTCGAAAGGCATGATCCGCGAAAATGCCGATGCAGCGATAATAGCGCGTAGCTATAAGTCGGCGGGGGCCGCAGCTATTTCTGTTTTGACTGAAGAGAACTATTTCCACGGCTCATTAAATGATCTGCGGGCAGTTCGAGAAGTGGTTTCGATTCCAATCCTGCGCAAGGATTTTATCTTCGATGAATATCAGGTGTATGAGTCGGCAGAGGCGGGCGCTGACGCACTATTATTAATTGTTGCCGCGCTCGACGATGATACGCTTACGCGACTGCGGCGGTTGACGGAAGACGAATTGGGTATGGATGCGCTGGTCGAAGTGCACACGAGGAAAGAACTGGACAGAGCGGTTGCAAACGGAGCGGAGCTCATCGGAGTTAACAATCGCGACCTGCGGACGTTCAATGTTTCAACGAAAACGTCGGTGGAACTTGCGCGCTTCGCGCCGTCAAACGCAGTTTTGATTAGCGAGAGCGGTCTTAATCCGGATGAGGTACGTAAACTGAAGGCTGTTGGCTATAGTGGCTTTTTGGTGGGTGAATCTTTAATGAGTTCCGAGGATCCGGAGCAGCAACTACGAGCGCTCAGGGGAGAGAAGTAACTTAATGGTGTTGGTGAAGGTTTGCGGAATTACCAATCTTGATGATGCGCTCACCGCGGCGGACGCTGGTGCTGACGCGTTGGGACTCAACTTTTACTCTCGCAGTCCGCGCTACATTACGCCCGAGGCTGCGCGGACCATCGTCGATACTTTGCGCGCAGATTATCCTAACCTGCTAACCGTCGGCGTCTTTGTAAATGAAAGCCTCGAGACGATCGAGAAGATTGCCGCGGCAGCGGCAGTTTCAGCGTTGCAGTTGCATGGCAACGAGACGCCGGAATACTGTAAGGCGCTGAAAAATTATCATCTGATCAAGGCATTTTCTGTGAGCGAGGGTTTCGCGCCAAAGAAAGTTTTGGAGTTCGAAGTCGCGGCAATCATGCTTGACGCTTTCGATAAAAATGCATTCGGCGGTACCGGCAAACTCAGCAACTGGACCGTGGCGCGGGAGACGCGCGAACTCTTTCCGAAACTGTTTCTCGCTGGTGGTTTGTCAGCGGAGAACGTGGCAGATGCGATCAACGAGGTGAATCCATATGCGGTTGATGCGTGCAGCCGGCTTGAAAGCGCTCCCGGTCGGAAAGACCACGCGCGCATGCGAGCTTTTGTTGCGGCGGTACGCGCGGCGAGCGGCTGAGGAAGTGTCGGATTAACGCAGTATTAGTACCGCTTCGCGGTAACTGATCATAGTCGCTCCGGAGTTTGTCGACATCGCGAGATTTGAAATGACTGACCTCAAGACACAACCTGATGAACTGGGCCACTGGGGGCCTTACGGCGGACGCTTCGTTCCCGAGACGTTGATGGCACCGCTGGAAGAGTTGACTGCTGCGTATTTAATTGCCCGCGACGACTCTTTATTTCAGAACGAACTCGCAACCCTGTTGCGCGACTACGCGGGCAGGCCCACGCCTCTGTTCCATGCTGCGCGCTTAACCGAACACGCCGGTGGCGCGAAGATCTATCTCAAGCGCGAAGACCTGCTGCATACCGGCGCCCACAAGATTAACAACACACTGGGTCAGGTCTTGCTGGCTCGGCGCATGGGTAAGCAACGCGTGATCGCTGAAACGGGGGCCGGCCAGCACGGCGTGGCCACCGCGACGGTTTGCGCGCTCTTTGGTCTGGAGTGCGTTGTCTACATGGGCACCGAGGACATGCGGCGTCAGGCCTTGAACGTGTTCCGGATGAATCTGCTCGGCGCCGAAGTTCGCGAAGTGAACGCTGGATCAAAAACGCTCAAGGATGCGATCAATGAAGCCTTGCGCGATTGGGTGACGAACGTCGCTGACACTTATTACCTTCTTGGAAGTGCGTTGGGACCGCATCCTTATCCGCTAATGGTTCGCGACTTCCAAACTGTGATCGGGCGTGAAACGCGTGAGCAAATATGGGAAAAGGAGGCGCGCTTACCCGAGGTTTTGATCGCGTGCGTGGGTGGCGGCTCGAATTCGATTGGCATGTTTCACCCTTTCTTGCGTGACGAGTCGGTGCGGATGATTGGCGTTGAAGCCGGCGGCCGCAGCAGCGAGCTGGGACAACACGCCGCGCGCTTCAATCAAATCGGGGGCGGTCGTCCGGGTGTGTTGCAAGGCACCCTGAGCTACGTCTTGCAAGATGAGCACGGACAGATCGCGACTACGCATTCGATCTCGGCAGGCCTGGATTATGCTTCGATTGGTCCCGAACACGCATCTCTGCATGACTCCGGTCGAGTTGAATATACTTCGGTGTCGGATGATGAAGCGCTGGAGGCTTTTCACCTTCTTTCAAAGCTTGAGGGAATTATTCCGGCACTTGAATCGGCACATGCGGTGGCCCATGCGATCAAAGTCGCGGCGGAGCTGAAGAGCGATAGTATGCTGATCGTTAATCTCTCCGGGCGCGGCGATAAGGATGTGAATACTGTTCAGGACAGTCTGAAGTCTGACTCCACAAGGCTTCATGAGGACCAATAATCAAACGACATCGTCTGCTGCAAAGCTTAACGCACCTTCTTTTTTCACCGGGGGCATGCTGATCGTTCTGGCGATAGCGTCTCTGAAACTGGTTCTGCATTGTGTCTTCAACAATCGCTACGGCTATTTCCGCGACGAGTTCGACTACCTTGCTTGCGGAGATCATCTGGCCTGGGGTTATGTAGACCAGCCACCGCTCCTGCCCTTCCTCGTCCGAGTTAGTCGCGTCGTCATCGGCGACTCTCTTCGCAGCATACGATTTCTGCCTGCCGTGGCGACTTCTACGATGGTCGTTCTTACGGCGCTGATCGCGCGTGAGTTTGGAGGCCGCCGCTTTGCTCTGTTGCTCAGCGCCGTCGCGGTGCTCATCGCTCCGATTTATCTCTCCGGCGGGAGCCTTTTGACCACAAACTGCCTCGAGCCCCTGCTCTGGATGGGGTGCGTGTATTTTGCGATTCTGGCCATCAAACGTGACGCCCGCTACTGGGTTTGTTTTGGTGTGGTGGCCGGACTCGGGCTAGAGGAAAAGTATTCGATAGCTGTGTTTGGCTTCGGGATGGTTGTTGGTCTGCTCCTAACAAAACAACGCAGTGCGCTCTTGGGTAAATGGTTTTGGATCGGTGGGTTGGCGGCGTTTGTAATCTTTCTGCCAAACGTGATTTGGAATGTGCAGCATCACTGGCCTTTTCTGGAGTTGATGCACAACATCAAGACGACAGGAAAAGACGTTCAGCTTTCTCTATTCCAATATTTTGCGCAGCAGATCCTCCTGCTTCATCTCCTGACAGCCCCGATCTGGATCACCGGATTGATTGCCCTGCTGTTGTCTGCGCGACTAAAGAACTACCGCTGGCTTGGTTTGAGTTACCTGATTACCTTCATGGCCTTTGTCGTGCTTAAGGGAAAGAATTACTATCTCGCGCCCATCTACCCGATGCTGTTTGCTGCTGGGGCGACTACTCTCGAAAACGGAATTGAGCGAGCTCGGCAGGGCTGGTTGAAACCGGCGATAATAGTGTTATTACTTGCCGGAGGAGCATGGTTTGCACCGCTGGTGGTCCCGGTGCTCCCGATCGATCGATTTATTGCTTACATGAACACGTTGCCCTTCAAGGTGCCGCGCACCGAGCACAGTCACATGAGCGCGGCGCTGCCACAGCATTACGCCGATCAATTTGGTTGGGAAGAGATGACGGCGATGACGGCGCAGGCATGGTCACGGCTCAAGCCTGAAGAGCGACCCGACTGTGGGATATTTGCGCAAGACTATGGGCAAGCGGGTGCGATTGATTTTTTTGGCAGGCGCTATGGCTTGCCGAGGGCGTTGAGCGGTCACCAGACCTATTTTCTGTGGGGGCCGCGTGGCTATTCAGGCAATTGTCTAATCGTGCTTGACGATCGGAAAGAGGTTCTGGAAGCAAAGTTTGAGTACGTTGAATACGTCGGCTCTTCAGATAATCCCTATGCGCTGGAACGCAATATTCCCGTCTTCATTTGCAAAGGAGCGAAGTTTGGATCACTTGCGCAAATCTGGCCGCAGCTAAAGAAATGGCGCTAGCATGAGAATCGAGCAGTTCAGAGTTCAACCTTTAGGTTGCGTTCGGGGATGAAGCAAGCTAAAGCTTGAACTCTAAACTTCTTGTGCATAAGTTTGGAGTCTGAGTTTTGGGACGAATCGAAACCGCATTCAATCTAAAACGTGAAGGGAAGCCGGGCTTCATTCCATTTATCACTGCCGGCGATCCTGATCTCGACACAACGGCTGAACTGTTGATGGAATTGGCGAACGCGGGAGCGAGTGTAATCGAACTGGGCGTTCCCTTCAGCGATCCAATGGCAGATGGTCCGGTGATTCAACGGGCTTCCGAGCGCGCGCTCAAACACGGCTTCGGGTTGAAAGAGATTTTTGCAACTACTGCAAAGGTTCGCGCTAAGATTGATACCCCGCTCGTCCTTTTTAGTTACTTCAATCCACTCTTGCAGTACGGCATCAACAAACTCGCACGTGCTGCAGGAGACGCAGGTATTGATGGCATCCTGGTAACGGACTTAACGCCCGAGGAATCGCAAGAGTTTGCTGCCACGTTGAAGGCTGACAATCTCGACATGATTTTTCTGGTGGCGCCGACGTCGACCGACGAACGTTTGCGCATGATAACGGCACATGCAAGTGGCTTTGTATACGCTGTATCACGTGCTGGTGTCACTGGGCCTCGCGAGAATTTAAGTCGTGAGGCAGAATTACTCGTCGCGCGCGTGCGCAAGTTTTCCAGTTTGCCTGTGGCTGTGGGGTTTGGTATCTCCAGCGCCGAGCAAGTGGCGCAAACGTGCACGTATGCAGACGCGGCCGTTGTTGGCTCGGCTATTGTCGCGCAGATTGAAAAGTTGTCCGGTTCGTCCAATGTAGTTGCGGAGATCGGGAAATTCGTGCGGAGTTTGATTCCTGTGGAGAGAACTACATGAGGGAAACTCCCGAATCGAGATCGGGAATTGGACGAGGTGCGGCAGTTGTGATCGTACTCCACACACCGCGCGAGAAATGTTGGGGCGTGCTCGACGAGATCAATCAGGCTGGAGTATTCTTGCGCGGCCTCGACCTGAATGCATTTGATGATTGGGTAAGCGCATTAGTGCACGGTGAGCCTTTTATCGGCTTGGGCGATCTGTTCTTTCCCATGTGGCGCGTCGAACGTATCTGCAGGGATGAAAGCGCGGGCGGAGTCCCTTCGCTTTGCAAACAGGTCGAAGGCCGCACGGGGCATACGATTGATGAGCTGTTGCGAGCTGACAACAGCAAGTCAGTCTGATTCGCTAACTTATGTTCTACGGGCGCAACCTCACCGGAATTTTGCAGAGAGGGCTGCCTTGCGCTCCAGGGCGAAACTTGGAAGACCAAAACCCTCCGGAAATAATTTCTGTTGCAAGTATGAAACACTGTTCCATTCTCGCGTTGAGTGTGCTATGCTTGGCGCAAGCCGACGGTGAAGAGAAGGGCATTCGCCGGGGACTTCTGAGAAAAGGAGCGGAAGAAAGAGATGTATGTCATGGCTGAAGACCGAATGAGCATAGATCGCGGCAAGGCAGTCGAAGCGGCGCTCGCAAACATTGAGAAGAAATTTGGGAAAGGATCAATCATGCGTTTGGGTGAGCGCGAAGTCTCGGATATTCCGGCGATTTCCACCACGTCCCTCAGTCTCGATGTGGCAGTTGGCGTTGGCGGCGTTCCGCGCGGACGGATTATCGAGATCTACGGTCCTGAGAGTTCCGGGAAAACCACGCTTGCTCTTCACATCGTCGCGGAAGCGCAAAAGGCTGGCGGGGTTGCGGCTTACATCGACGCGGAACATGCAATGGATGCGGATTACGCCGGCAAACTCGGTGTGGAAATCGATCAACTTCTCATTTCCCAGCCTGATTCCGGTGAGCAGGCCCTGGAGATTGCGGAAGCCCTGGTGCGTTCAAATGGAGTTGACGTGATTGTAGTGGACTCGGTTGCGGCATTGGTTCCCCGGGCGGAACTCGATGGCGAAATGGGCGACTCTTTGCCGGGCCTCCAGGCGCGCTTGATGTCCCAGGCACTGCGTAAACTCACAGCGATAGTTTCACAGTCGAATACCTGCTTTATCTTTATCAACCAGATACGCGAGAAAATTGGGGTGATGTTTGGTAATCCGGAAACAACGACGGGCGGCCGTGCGCTGAAGTTTTATGCTTCTATGCGACTGGACATCAGGCGCATCGGGGCCATTAAAGACGGGGACCGGGTGGTGGGTAACCGCACCAGAGTCAAGGTGGCGAAAAACAAAGTGGCGCCGCCTTTCCGCGAGTGTGAGTTTGACATCATGTATGGCGAGGGCATCTCACGCCAGGGTGATGTGCTCGATCTGGCCGTCGCGCAGGGTGTTATCGACAAGAGTGGCGCGTGGTTTTCCTACAAAGGAGATCGCCTTGGCCAGGGACGCGAGAATTCGAAACAGTCGTTGAAAGAAAATCCGGAACTTCTCAAACGAATCGAGAGGGAAGTAAAAGTAAAACTCGGAATGCCTGTACGCGAGGAAAAACCTGAAGTAGCTGAGCCGAGCGCCAAAGCTGCTACGGCTGATAAGAAATAGAGTTTACTTGAATCACAAACGCGCTCGGTTGCGGATTGTAACATCCGCAGCCGGGCGCTTTTATTGCCTTGCTTTTAGTGCTTTACAGGCCGACAGTCTAAACGGATAATCCGCCGCGGTAGCACGTAGGACAGACATTCCTGTCGTCCGTGTTTTTGTTGACCACGGAAGAGGCGAATGTTCGTAAGACAGATTCTCGTGCCTATCACCGCCTAACAGGAAAGCCTGCCCTGCTATGAAACAATCGATTCTGATTAAAGGTGGAAAGCTTATGACGATGGACAAACAGGATGCCATCGTTCGGGGAGATCTGCTTATTCGCGATGGTGTCATAGCCAGCATCGGCGAAACCGGTCCAACGGCGGATATTGTGATCGATGCTGTTGGTTGCGCAGTTCTCCCAGGCTTCGTTCAAACCCACGTTCACCTTTGCCAAACTCTATTTCGAGGCGCCGCTGATGACTTGCCGCTGCTTGATTGGCTTAAGAAACGCGTGTGGCCCATGGAAGCAGCTCACACAGGGGCATCAATCAAAGCCTCTGCCAACCTTGGCATTGCCGAGTTGATAAAAGGGGGGACAACGTGCGCCTTGACAATGGAAACCGTGAACTACACGGAGGAGGTCTTTAAAGTCGTTGAAGACTCGGGTTTCCGAGCCACGGTGGGCAAGTGCATGATGGACAAAGGCGACGATGTGCCTGATGCGTTGCATGAAGATACCGAAGCCTCCATCAAAGAGTCATTGGCGTTGCTTGAAGCATGGCATGGAAAGGCGGAGGGCCGAATACGCTATTGCTTCGCACCGCGTTTCGCGCTTAGTTGTACAGGCGAACTCCTTACTCGTGTTGCTCAACTAGCGAGAGAACGAAACGTCATGGTGCACACGCATGCCTCGGAAAACAGGAATGAGTGCGCCCTGGTCGAAAGCGAAACCAGCCTGCGAAACGTTGCTTATCTCGATTCAATTGGGTTGAGCGGCCGTCACGTCGTATTAGCCCATTGCGTACATCTTGATGCGGCGGAATTCGAAACACTCGCAAACACGTCTACTAACGTTTCGCACTGTCCATCGTCGAATTTGAAGCTTGGTTCCGGCATTGCGGAGATTACCAGGATGCTCGCTAGGGGGATCTCCGTTTCGCTTGGAGCGGACGGAGCTGCTTGCAACAACCGGCTCGATATGTTTACGGAGATGCGCAGCATGGCATTGTTGCAAAAGGCCATGCGTGGTCCCGAAGTCATCTCTGCCAGGCAGGCCCTCCGCATCGCGACCATCGGCGGCGCTAAGGCGCTTGGTTTGGAAAAGCAGATCGGAACGCTGGAAGCCGGTAAGCAGGCCGACGTAATCGTAGTTAACCTCGACTCTCTACATTCAACACCCGACTCAAGTGACCCGGCATCGACTTTGGTTTACGCTGGTCAGACGTCGGATGTTCGGAGTGTTGTAATTGATGGGCGGGTCGTCATGAAAGACCGGGAGCTGCTTACTCTGGACGAGAGCTCTGTCGTTCAGAATGCTAACCGAGAGGCTGTTGAGTTGATTAAACGAGCTGGAATAGATAGATAAAACCGTTGGGAACTAACGAACGTGCAGGCCGGCAGTGAAATTAAAAGTGGCCCTAAAAAAGGCTGTGCCAGCTCGAAGGTAGCGACTGCGGGGGGCGCGATCGGCGGCCGAGCTGGCACTGGCGGGCACTTTCAATTTTGAATCGGATGTCGTCTTTTCAACTGGACTGACGTTTGGGCGCCAACCCCATCCTCAACGACTGAGATTATACACCTCCCCGATAATCAGTCAACGAAATTCTGTGACTAATCTGACAAATTTCGCTCTTACAGATGTAGGCTTATTTGCTGGGGAAACCTCAAATGGATGGCACGCGATTTCTGACCTCAATGATCCCTGGAACTGATGGCGTCATGGTGCCACGAGGCCATGTTGTCTCCAGAATCCTTTTCTAAGGCGTTCGCTTTAGCCATTAGTAGAACGGAAACATTACGCTTGTTGCGGGCCTCATGTTGGAGCCTCTGCGCTTCTTTTCGATTGCCTTGTTCCATCAGGTTACACGCTACTCTTAGCAGCGTGGTGGATTCCTGTAGGACCTCCATCGCCTGCTCCCTGAGCGGCATGGACTGTTCATAACTCATGAAAAATTCCCCGCACGCTTTATTATCGTACAGTCTCGTCGGGTCACTGAGTGATAGCGCAAAGAGCATACCGTTACCAACAGAACCCTCAGCAAATATTTATAACAAGCGGGTTGTCAGCCTTAGATTTACAATCCGATCCGGTTTTGTCATCAAGTTGACGTTCGTTTGCTAACTCCCTATACTACGCGGTCTTTCCTACCCAACGGCCAGGTAGCTCAGTTGGTAGAGCGCGGCCCTGAAAAGGCCGGCGTCGGCGGTTCGATTCCGTCCCTGGCCACCAAAACCTTCAACAATTTAGCGACATCAAAAAAGCGCGTAAAAATTTCTCGCGCGCACAATACGCGCACATCGATTGCTCTTGATTTCACTTTTGGCGTCGCACATTCAATTAACTTCCACATCTCTCGCACCGTGTCGCTGGTCCTACCAATGTGTTGGTATACCCCTCCGTATACCTTTGCCATTTTGATATTTGAGTGGGCCAGTTCCTCATGAGTTCGCATAGATCACCGACCCTCATTGTCTACCATGATGCAAAAAGCATTGAGCAGATGAGGAAACGAAATCCTTGATGCCGTCCCGATCGATCAGATCTTCGAAACTTTCTTCCATGCGGCTGTCTTCCAATCTTCGTACTTTCTCTAGGGTAGACAGTGCGAAGTTGCAATGCGGCCTTCCGAAGACAGGAGATTGGGTTGCTGAGAGTCGCACATCATTGTCATTGAGCTTCTGACGCCCACGGAAACCAAGAACGGCAAGGACCGCGACATTCCGATGAACTCTGAACTCAGAGCGGCACTGGTCGAGCTTTGTAAGGCAAGTCCAGCGATGACTATGTATTCACGAGTCCTAAGACTGACACTCGCCTTAAAGAGGTCAAGAAAGGATTCAAGACTGCGTTACGAATCGCTGGAATCGAGGGCTGAGATGGCATGACTTGAGGGCAACGTTCGGCAAGCGGCTTGGCGAGGCTGGGTACGATGCCTTCACCATTGCACAGTTGATGGGCTACTCGGATGTTCGGATGACAGCTCGGTACGTGAGAGGCACCGAGCGGAACAAACGTGCCGCCGTAGAGTCTGTGCGACTTGATTTCTAAATCTCACACGTCACAACGGCGTCACAAAACAAGAACAGCCACCAAGGCTAGTGGCTGTATGTGCTTGATAGAATTGGTGGAGCAGAGGGGGATCGAACCCCTGGCCGCCGCATTGCGAATTAGGCTCCCGGCAAAAACCTAAGTTATTGCCTTTTCGAAAGTTGCAGCCACCGAAGAAAATCAAGGGTTTTTACATTCCTTCCCATTCCTTACCATCGCGTATACGTCGTGTGCTGTTATTTTTGGCCAGATACTGGCCAGTTGGAATCCTAAATCGTCAGGACTCTCCTCTCTACCTAATTTGGCCGTGAACCCTCGCTAATTCTAAGAAGCCAGTGGACTCTCTTTTCCAACGCAGGAATTGACACCCGCAGTACCGAGATTGATCCTTCCCATGATGGCTGCTCTACGATTTGTTGAGTTGGTTGTTGCTTCAGCGAAAGTTTTCCACCAGCGTGATGTCGGTACTGTTTTGATCGTCCTGTGTGTAGAGAATCTGACGGCCGTCGGGCGCAACAGCTATCCCAAATGCTTCAATCCGTATTTTCCCCAAACTGGCAACCAATTTCGTCTTTTGCGAGGAAAAGTGAAAAAACTGAATCGAAATTACCTGTTCTCCGTCTACGTGTATGAAGTAAATGCCGTCGTTACTTAACGCCCAATCACCCTCCCCTGATCCAAACGAATCCAGTATTCGAACCTCTTCACCGCCATTTACGGGAACTCGCCAAATGCCCTGAGTTGGAAAAGGCTTGATGTAGTAAAGGTACGTGCCGTCAAAGGATTCGAGGGCCAGGCTGCCTCCCCGCGTCGTCACCTGCGTGGTTGGGCCACCTTGAGCAGATGCTTTCCAGACTTCGTAACGACCACTACGATCGGATGCAAAATAGATCCACTTCCCATCCCTTGACCAACTCGGCAGGTGGTCAGTGGAGACTTCCATTGCGAT
>JBKOZZ010000066.1:0-20604 GCA_046726155.1 Acidobacteriota bacterium | reverse complement strand
TTGTCATGCTTTCTGGCAACGTCGTAGACAAGTCTTGCGATCAGGCGGATGCGATTCGGAACCGACAACTTCGATTTCACCTCAGAGTCGCGGAAGACCTTGTTGTTACTCTCGTGAAGCGTGAGTACCAAACCGGCGGAGTTGGGGCATTTCGCCAGCAGCCGTTCATAACGATTCTGCAAATAAGGGATCAATGCAGGATCATCCAAATTGACTCGCTTCCCCTCTCTGAACCGCTGTGGGATATCATCGAGTTCGTGGATCCACAGGTACCAGGAAATTTTCTGCTGGTCGGCGAGCGAACCAATATATAAAACGTCCCGCTGCCGTCCGGGCAAGTTTAAGAATTCTTCGACGGAATGAAAGAATCCGTGGGAAAAGATGAAGAAATTCACGCCATACTCAGGAGCCTTTTTGACGGCTTCGGCCAGCTTCGGAACGTCGCGCTCGTGAAATTGCCAGCCGTTCATCGTAAACGGCGCTGCGGAGACGAGTCTGCTCATTAATAGAAACAAAGTGAATATTACTGTTCGCATAAATTCACCTCAGATCGGATTTTGCACTACTTGCCCGTTGCCCGAACCAACGACATACCACCACTCTTTATAGGTTTTGGACGACTGTGCAGACTCTTCTGCTGTGACTGCGGACACATCTTCCTTCACCATCTTGATGAGCACTTGCCTGTCATGCGGTGAAAGGCCGTAGGCCTCGGGCACTATCCAGAGGCGGCGGTCCGGCGCTGCGTAACGTCGGTACATCTTCAGGGCCAACAAGTCTATCTGCCTCTTTTCTCCTGATCTTAAGTTTGCGACCACCACTTTGCCGGAGTGCGTAGCCTCCCAATCGTTGATGAGAACAAGCGATCTACGATGGCCAAGGGTCACAACGATCTGACGGTGGTGGGTGTAAAAGAGGCGTGGTTCTTTGTCGCCATCTCGCTTGATATAAGCGCTCAAGTCGGAATTGTTTTCACCCGGGGTAATGTACTCGGCCACCTCATACCCTTCCAGCCGGTAGGTGACGCCGGGTTTCAGGCCGACCCACGTAGCATTACGGCGCCTCACCACCTGCGCGGAAGCCGCTGAATAGATAAGAAGCAGTAGGGTGAAAACGATGAAAACTCGATGGGTCATAAGAGTGTCTAACGCGGCGCTTCAGCGGCTCGCAATTTCCATACAACCTTCCCTTCACCTTCCAATAACAGATCTCTCTAAGGCTTCTCTGCACGCTCGAAATAGGCTCGGATTCTGATTCGGGGCTCGGGTCGAACCTCGGTGATGCGGTCCTTATGTACTTGGAGTTTTTCCTCAAAGTTGAATTCGGCCTCACCTCTGTGCCCGACCGTGAGGTGGACTGAAAGCGTCACGAAGTCTTTGCCTATCTTTTCAATGCTGGCTCCGTATTGGTACGAACTGCCTTCCGATGAAGATCCGCCAATAGAACCTCCGGAATCCCCGACCAAACCCTCTTCAAGCATTACGGGAATTGTTGTCATACGCTGGTCCAAGATCCCCACTATCATCACATCGATAGCAACGTGCTCCTTAGCCAGCTCCGCGATTTCAGCCAGAGGAAGAAATTGCCACGCAGAAGTAACGGGGAAGTCTCCGCCGTCTACCCCGTTTCGCCTCCAGCAGGGTTCCTCGCCCTCGAGGTCCTCACTCTTAATCGTCGCTACCCAAAGTGCGTTTCCTTGGGCCAAGGCTATCCGGTTGAGGACCTCACGGATCGTAACGTCTGAGCCCGAAAGCGTGAACTTCGGGATTTGAAAGATGTGGTTGGCGCCGTGACCATAACCACCCCCATAGCCGTTCCGGTATTTTTCAGGCTCAAGCGTGAACCTGATGGCCCATCGCAATTGGTCCTCGGCAGCAAAAAGGTCTCCCTCTTTCACGACATAACTCTTGAGTCGGATATTTAGGAAATTGAACGGGTGCACAGACTCGTTGGGTGAGTAAATGCGAACGAGTCCGTCATCAACTTCTACGCGGCACTCAGGCGACACACTCGCGATTTCCTCAATTAGTTCCCTCAAGGACCGTTTCCCTGAAGGCGGCGTCTTATCGGGTGTCACTGTGCCGACCCTGTCCACCCACTCAATTCCCATGGGGATCTTAAATCTTCGCGCGACTTCGACCAACTGGTTCACCGGCGCAATAGCTTTCGGCACATAGTCGGTTACAGTTCCGAGCTTTTCCTCCAGGGACTGCGCCCGAGCGCCTCGAACTGCGCCACAGGCCGCCCAAAGCAGGAGGCCAGATATCATGCAAACTGTCATCCGCACGAGGCCCAGCCGATCGTTTGTCTCAGACCTATGCATCAGCCTTCCTACAGCCGCTGTTAAGACACGCGGTTATGAAGCAGCAAGTTAAGGTCAGGGATGCCTGACTGCAGGCTGGCGAGTTGTCCGTCTGCTAATCTTGGCGCGGGACGACTGGGCTACGGTTTGTTCTGCGAGGATTGTTGCCGTGCTGGTTATCAAGAGCAATATCACTTTGGTCAATACCACCTCGCGGTAGCGGGTGGGTCTTTCTCAGGATTTCAATTTGCAGGTAAGGTCTTTGACCTTCGATGCGCGGCAAGTCTCTGACTTGCCGGCGACCTTTCTAAAATTCTTAAAGGTCTCCGACCTTTGAGACTCCGGTCAAGGACCGGAAAACTGGGGTACGGTCTTCGGTAAGTCGGAGACTTACCGCGCATCGGAGGTCAAAGACTTCTCGCCGCTTCACCCAACCCCTCTGAGCAAGTTCGGTGCTCGGACCGATCGATCCCGAGGGAGAAACCCACTCGCTACCGCGAGCAAGGTGGTACTAACCCTCATGACACGGCAATGCGGAGTTATTACACAGTCTCGTAGCGACCGGATACTAAACTCAACTCTGCTTAAACGGGCCTTTTTGGTGTTGACCGTAGCATCCGGTCGCTACCCACCACCTCCCAATCTCGAATCATAATTGTTAGCGTCACTCATCATCGCCTGACCGTCATTCGTCACGCAGAATTGCACACTGAACACATATTTGATTCAAATGCTTGAATCGTGCATCCAAACTGAAGCTGAGGAACGTTTAGCTTTTGAACTTTGCTCGCCTGAACGGTCGTGAGTCTCCCCCGGAGTGCTTGGCGCAGCGACGATAGAGTTGCAACACTAAACTGGCAACGCCGGATGATGCGAAGTGCTAAATCGAAGCATTGCCAGGCATTCATGTGATGTTCACGCCGACTGACGTTGAGTCGTTATGTAAATGGAGAGAGGGATGAGAAAGAAAGACTTCGATGATCTTGGCGTAGCACACTCGTTCGAGCGTGCGCGCGCTTTCGACACGATCGTTTATGGAGGTTTAGTAGTCGGAATCCTCGACATGCTATTCGCTTTCACTTTTTACGGCCTGATATTGGGGGCGAAGCCGTTGCGAATCTTCCAGTCTGTCGCGGCGGGAGTGCTTGGGAGAACGGCGGCGGTTGAAGGCGGAATCCGGACTTTCTTACTAGGCGTCCTCCTTCATTTTGTCGTCGCGACATGCATCGCAACAGTTTATTACGCGGCAACTCTGATATTGCCGGTGTTGATTCGTCACCCCGTTGTCAGCGGATTGACTTACGGGATGATTGCTTATCTGGGGATGAATTATGTCGTTGTCCCGCTATCAGCTATTGGCGGAAGATCCTCCACCCCGCGCCTGCCTATCTTCCTGACAGGAATTATTGGACATGCCTTATTGGTCGGATTGCCACTTGGGCTACTAGCGCGGCGGTCTGCTAAAAGCAAAGCTGCTCCCCCAGCGAAAAGGCTCAGCCCGAGTGCTACATGAATGACATTCCCACAAGTGCTTAGGCAGCTTAAAGCAGGCTATTGTGCTCAACCGGTCAAGTAGAATTGTATCCTTTTTGTATCCTGCGCCGAGCATCTCGGGTAAACGGACGGGCAGGGTTGTTGGGCACGGATAATCTCAGATCTGAAAACTCAGAGCCTAACCCTTCGCTGCAACCTCTTCCCACTGGTTGTAAAGAATCGCGAGTCGAGCCTCCATTTGCCGGTAATCCGTGTCAAGCTTTATTAGCTCCGTAGCATCGCGTGCCACCTCCGGCAATGACATCTGCTCAGAAATTTCATTCAACTTCTTTTCGGCTCTCGCGATCTCCGCCTCCAGCAGTGCCGGGGTCAGAACTTCACTCTTATTCTTCTTGATTACCTTGATGGCCGGCGCTTTTGTTGCTGAAGCCGACTTCCCTTTTCCACCATGTTTCAGTTTTGCTCCCGATTTGGTTTGCTGTAATGTAGGCTGATGTGCCGGCTTGCCTGCCGCAATGCTGTCGCGACCCGTCTCGCGCTTTTCGAGATCCGGAACACTACGAGCTGTCCTTCCTGACGCCTTCCAATCGTGATACTCGGTATAGTCGCCGTCGTAATGCTCGGCTAACCCTTCACCATCAAGAGACAGAATTTGAGTTGCTATGCGATCCAGGAAGTAACGGTCGTGGCTAATCGTCAGTATAGTTCCCTCATAGGCATCGAGCGCCTCTTCCAGAGCCTCGCGCGAGGGAATGTCCAGATGATTGGTGGGCTCATCGAGCACCAGAACATTGACGCGTGAGTAGATCAACTTGGCAAGTGCCAGCCTTCCCTTCTCACCGCCGGAGAGATCGCGGACATGCTTGTAGACATCGTCGCCTCTGAACAGGAACTTAGCTAAGAACGAACGCAGCTCCCCTGCGGTCGCGCCCGGCGAAGCGACCCTTCTCAACTCCATGATGATTTCGTTTCTATCATCCAGATCGTCAAGTTGCTGCGCGTAGTAGCCCACCTGTACTTTCGTGCCCCAACGGATTTCACCGGCGAGCGTCGGGATCTTCTTCAGAATCGTTTTCAGAAAAGTTGTTTTGCCGGATCCGTTTGGGCCGATAATTCCCAGGCACTCCCCTCGTCTCAGGACAAACGAAATATCTCGCGCGAGCACCTTATCCGGATAGCCAATCGCTGCCTGGTCCACTGTCAGAACGTGGTTCCCGGCGCGTTCGATTGCTTTAAGGCGGAAGTCCCCGGAGGACTGATCCGGTCGGACAGCATCAATGCGCTCGAGCTTGGCAAGGAGAGTCCGTCGCGATTTAGCCTGCTTCGTTTTTTGCCCGGCCAGATTGCGACGGATAAACTCCTCGGTCCTGGCGATCATCTGCTGCTGATTATCGTAAGCGCGCTGCTGCGCCTCGCGCCGCTCTTCACGCTCGACAAGGTAGTCGGAATAGTTGCCGGTGTAGCTCGCGGCACGGCCGTTTTCCAGCTCGATGATGCGCCGGCAACAGCGATCCAGGAAATATCGATCGTGGCTAATAATCACCAAACCCGCTGGATAGTCCCGCAGAAATTCTTCGAGCCATTCGACGGCGGCAACATCGAGATGGTTTGTCGGTTCGTCGAGCAAAAGCACCTCGGGCTCCGCCAGTAAAAGGCGGACCAACCCCAACCTGTTTTGTTGACCGCCTGACAGCTTTTCAGTTTCGAGTCCCCATGTCGTGCGATCAAAACCCAGTCCCTGCAGGATCGCCTCCGCCTTCGCTGTATATTCAAAGCCGCCTTCTCGCTCAAACTGATGTTGTAGATCACTATATCGTTCGAGGACCTTCTCGAGATCATCCACAGCCTCGCCCATGCGGTGCTCCAGTTCATGCATCTCATGCTCAATTTCCTGTAGCTGTCCGAAGGCGGCCAGCGCAGACTCGTGGACTGTGGAACCGGGCTCAAAATGGATGTGTTGGGCCAACAACCCGAGACGGATGCCGCGGGCTCGTATGACGTCACCCCGATCAGGCGGTTCTTCGTTATTGATCAGGCGGAAGATCGTCGTCTTACCAGATCCGTTCCGGCCAACCAGCCCGACATGCTCGCCAGGATTTACCTGAAGCGAGACGCCGCGCAAAACGTCCTGGGTGCCGTAAGACTTGTATACCTCTGAAAGACGAAACAACATTTGGAGTGCTGCGACCTGTCGCAGCTTTTTCTATGTATGGGCCAAGCGGTGACCAATCACCGCAATTCAAAAAAAGCGGGTGCGGAGCTGATTAAGCCTCCCACACCCGCGCAAACCTGTTAAGAAAACCTTAGGGCTTCTTCGTGGCACTTGCATTCCGACTCGCAGCCGACGCAGGCGAAGACGTTGTTGCCGGAGCGCTCGACTGTGGACTTGCCGGCGCGGTGCTGGCCGGCGGCGAGGCAACAGTGCCGGGCGTCCCAGCGGGCCTTAGCCCCAGGTTGCTCGGGTTATTGAGCATGGTGCTGGCAAGGTTATTACTGATCTTCGCTTCATTCATTGCTGCCTCGAGCAGAGCTGCGTTCAGAATGTCAGACCGCTGTTTTATCAGCGCTTGCGTAATTTGCTGACGAACTCCAGGGCTCTCGAGCGTAAGATTCTCAGTCTGCAATCGTTTCTCTTCCAGTTTGAAAACGTACCATTTGCCGCTGTCGAATCGAACCGGCTCGGTTCTATCACCAGCCTGCATGGTAAAAAACTTGCTGACCAAATCGGAGGGAAATCCGTTTTGCTTGAGATCCTCTTCGGTGGCAAAGCCAATGTCACCACCACGGGGAACACTATTAGCATCCTCACTCTTTGCCCTTGCCACCGTAGCGAAGTCGGCGCCAGCCTTGAGCTGTTGATTGATATTGTCGATTTTCAACTTGGCTTCCGCATCGCTTTTCGCATCGTTTTGGACAATGCCCTGACTGCTGTTATCTGCTGGATCTACGGCAATCATCGCCAGGGCGACGCCGCGAGCGCTCACAAACCTTTCCCGATTGCTGTTGTAAAAATCCTCAACTTCTTTGTCGTTCACGGTGATCTTGGAACTGTACTTGTCCTGAAGTTTTTTGATGGCAACGTCTTTTCGCGCCTCTTCGCGCAAGGTCTCCATAGACATATTCTGCGCGGCCAGGCTCTTCTGGAAATCATCGTCAGTCATGCCGGACTGCTGTTTTTGCTGATTGATGATTGCCGTTATCTCATCTTCGGTCGGCAATAACTTCTCCCGGTCAGCGCGCTGAAAGAGCACTTCCCTCTGGATCAGGCTGCCAAGCACTTGCAACCGTGCCTGGGCCAGTTCAAGTTGTGACAGCAGGGACTGCTTTCCTTGCGACTGGGAACTGACGGCCCGTTCAACCTCAGCCAGCATGATATTTTTGCCGTTGACTGTCGCCGCAACTGTGTTGTCTTTGCTGTCGGAGTTGCCGCCGCTGCTGCACGCCCCGAGCGCGAGGAGAATCAACGCCAGAATAGTTGCGGAAATAGTTAGCTTTGCCGTTCTTTGCACTTTAGATTGTTACTCCTTTAGAAAATTGCTCACTACAGCCAGGTCGGGGGTTGATGCAGTTTCAAGCCGGAAGTTGAGAGTTCAGCCTTTTAGGCTGCCTCTTTTGGCACGCAAGCTAAAGCTTGAACTGCATCGATGTCCCGGGTCTTGCTTGCTTGACGAGCTGGAAAACCGTTTGTTATAAATTGCGTTTCGATTATTGCCTCTTACTCAATCCGATGAGCTTGCGGCAATCATTCAAGCTCTGGAGGTATCATAAAATTATGGCTAAACGTTGCGAGGTCTGCGGCAAAGGCCCTCAGTTTGGGAACAATGTTTCCCACGCAAACAATCGAACACCCCGGCGGTTTAATCCGAATCTGCAGTCCATTCGCGTGCAACTGCCACAAGGCGGCGCCCAACGAATGAAAGTCTGTACCAGTTGCATTAAAGCCGGAAAAATCGCAAAAGCCGCTTAGTTTTCACTCTTCGTAGTAAAAAGCCGGTGCCTGGTTGTTAACTACCCAGGCGCCGGTTTTCCGTTCTCACGCCAGCGCAATTGCTTCAATCTCCACCCTTGCATCACGCGGCAAGCGGGCCGCCTCGACTGTGGCGCGAGCAGGTGGATCATCTTTGAAAAACCTTCCGTAAACCTCGTTCATTTCACCAAATTCCTGCATATCAACCAAAAACACTGTGGTCTTTATTACGCGATTGAGGCCACTACCGGCGGCCTCAAGCACTGCGGCAAGGTTTTTTATAACTTGTTCCGTCTGCTCCTGAATTCCCCCCGGCACAAATTGACCAGTTTGTGGATCAGTCGGAATTTGACCTGAGGCAAACACCAGTCCGTTGGTCTTAATTGCCTGTGAATATGGGCCGATCGCCTGTGGTGCACGCGCTGTTTGGATGATCTCCTTCACAGTAAGGATTGCCTCTTTTTTGGTTGTGCAGACAAACGTGGGATTGTACCAGAAACGTTCAGAGAAGGACAAAGATGGAGGGATGGGTTGGTGGGTCAGTTTGAAAGTTGACGCCGCTTTCCTTGATCGGTGACGCCCCCGACTCACGGACTGGCAATGGGAATCGCAATCTTTGACTCCGCTATCAGCCGCGCTACTTCAGCGACCAGCTCGCTGTCCAGTACGGGCTTGACGAGGTAGCCTTGCGCGCCGGAAGCGCGAGCACGTTCTTTGTCTGACTCATAGGCTGCCCCAGAGTAGAAGAGAATCGGCGTCTTGGAATTAAATTTTCGTATTTCTGTGCAGAGATCGGAACCGGAGATTCCTGGTAGCCAATTGTCTACGAGACAGAGGTCAAATTCCTGCGTCCTCATCAGATCAAGAGCTTTGGCTGCGCTGTCCGTGCAAACTACTTCATAGCCAGCCCGGTTAAGCGTGATGATGATAAGTTCGCGGGTATCTTCGTCATCCTCCGTGCAGAGGATTCGACCCCTTGAGGTGGTCATTTTGGTGTTACTTCTCTCTGTTCGGATGCTGGTGAAATTACCGTGGAGGGTAAATCGGACAGGATCGTATACTCTATTGCTTAAGTGCGCAAGCGAACATTAAGGGTTGGGACAAGGGGCCTACAGTGGTTCTGACTACATTCTGACTACACTGCACCCTGCATTCGTTCCACATCCAGGACGCCGGGCACGCCCTTAATTGAGTTGATTACCTTGTCCAGATGTTTGACGTCAAACACTTCCACCGTCACCTCAACGTGTCCCTTCTCGTCAGAGCCTATCGAGGCGCGCGCGTCACGGATTCCAGTTTTCATGTCGGAAATTGCGCCAGTAATGCCGGCTATCATTCCGGTGCGATTCTCTGTTACCGCCAGCAGCTTGACTGCGTATGCAGTCTTTTCAGGCCGGCCAGCCCATTCGACTTCGACAATCCGTTCGCGATTAATCATGAGCGAGGCGACGTTCTTACAACGCTTCTCATGGACGGCCACGCCCTTCCCCCGGGTAACGTAGCCAACGATCTCTTCGCCGTGAAGCGGGTTGCAACAGCGAGCACGCGTGACCATCAGATCGTCTACGCCGCGCACAACGATCGAATCGTCACCGACGCGAATAAGCCGTTTGACCGCGCGAACACCGCTGCGGAGCCGTGACTCTTTTTGTTTATCGAGGTGCTCAAACTGTTCCGCCCCAAGATACTTGGCGATCACATTGCGCGGAATTAGCTTCCCGTAGCCGATTCCCGCCAGAAGATCTTCCACGCGCCCATAACCGTATTCGCCGGCCACGCGTTTCATCTCATTGTCGCTATCGCCAAAAAGTTTCTTGGCTGAAAGTTGAAATCTCGCGGCTTCTTTTTCAAACAGTTTGCGGCCAATGTCGATCGACTCAGCTCGCTGCTGCTCAGCCACCCAGTGACGCACTCTATTTCTGGCCCGGGAGGTTACGATGAAGTTGAGCCAGTCGCGTGACGGGTGGGAATTCGCCGACGTCAGAATCTCAACTACGTCTCCATTCTGTATCTGATTGCGTAACGGCACGATTCGCCCGTTGATGCGTGCACCGGTGCAGGTATTTCCCACTTCTGAGTGGATCATGTAGGCAAAATCGACGGGAGTTGCGCCCCGGGGCAACTGAATGACCTTCCCCATGGGGGTAAAGGCATAGACATCCTTGGGATACAGATCCAACTTCAAAGAATCGAGAAAGTCTCGCGAATCTTTGACTTCCTGAGTCCATTCCACCAGAGAACGCAGCGCCTGAAAAGCATTGTCATCATCCCGCGCCCCCCGTTTACCTTCCTTGTATTTCCAGTGGGCGGCGACGCCTTCCTCCGCAATCTGGTGCATGTCCTCGGTGCGAATTTGCACTTCAAATGACTGACCATCCGCGGCAATCACGGAGGTATGCAGCGACTGGTAGAGATTGTCTCGAGGAGTGGCGATCCAGTCCTTAATGCGGCCCGGCACCGGCCGCCAGGTGTTATGGATAACACCAAGAGCAGCGTAACAGTGCCGCACCTCGTTTGGGGTGATCACACGCGCAGCCACCAAATCATAAACCTGATCAAGCTCAATCTTTTGGCTCTTAAGTTTTTTCCAAATCGAGTAGAGGCGCTTTACCCTGCCTTCAACACGCACGAAAGGAACTTCGGCTTCCGTCATCCTCGCTTCAATACGTTCCGTTACACCACCAAGAAAAGCTTCGTTCTCCGCGCGGCGCTTTTCCAGTTGTTCCGCCAGCTCGCGGTAGTCTTCAGGATGAAGATGTCGGAACGCGAGATCTTCAAGTTCGCCGCGCAATTTACCCATGCCAAGGCGGTGCGCGATGGGAGCGAAGATTTCCATCGTTTCTTCGGCAATCCGTTTGCGCTTTTCGGGGTTGAGGTACTGCAGAGTACGCATGTTGTGCAGCCGGTCAGCCAACTTGACGAGCACGATTCTAACGTCGTCAACCATCGCCAGGAGCATCTTGCGTACGTTTTCCGCCTGCTGTTCTTCGCGAGAGATGTTGCTGATCTGTGCAATCTTGGTGAGGCCGTCGACGAGGTGGGCGATTTCTTCGCCAAAATATTTACGTATCGTGTCGAGCTCGACAAGCGTGTCCTCCACCACATCGTGGAGCAGTCCGGTGGCAACCGATACCTCATCCAATTTCATATTGGCGAGAATGTTTGCCACTTCCAGCGGATGAACCAGATACGACTCACCAGAAGCCCGCTTCTGACCCTTATGCTCTCTGGCGGAGAACAGATAAGCGCGCCGCAAGAGATCCAGATTTGCTTGCGGGTGATTACGCGCGACGTTCTCGACAATTTCTTCGATGCGAATCATCTACTTATAGCCGCTCGACCTGTTTTGGGGTTGGAAACAACGAACGTGCAAAGTTGAGTATAACAAAAAGGTGATGCCCGACTCGAAAGTCAAGCATCACCATGATCAAAAACGGCGATAGCGAAGCTGATTGTCTTATTTCTTTGCAGGCGAGGCTGCCTTCCTGGCTTCCTCTTCTTCCTTCTTCTTTTGATTGGCTGCGCTTAGCGTACTGGTCCGTTTCTGAGCGTCTTCTCGCTGCTTGTCCAGCTGAGCTTTTTGATCCATTTTGCCGTCCATCTCCGCCAGCTTGGACGCTTCAATTAGCAGGTTAGTCTTGTATGACCAGGCGGATTCGCTATTTGGATCAAGTTTGATGGCATTTTCAATCTCTTCAAGTCCGCGTTTCACGCAGGCCTGTGCCGTATCGAAATCTTTCTGGTTCTGAGGCTTTTTGTAGGAAACCGTCGCACGATTGCCAGCTGAGATGGTGGTCGATTTGTTGGCAGGAAGTTCGGTAATCTTGAAAGAGCAGTCCCAATCTTTGCTCGCCAGAATAGTGTAGGACTCGGCCCTTTTTTCACCGTCTACGCTCGCATCATTCGCCCGCGCGGAAAGCCAGGCACGCAATTTCTCATCGTCTTTGATTGCTCCGTAAAGGTAAGCAATCGCTTTGTACGCTTCTTCGTTTTTTGGATCTCTTTCCAGGATTTTCTGATATGCCTGGATAGCTTCGTTAGCCTTCGCCATGTTTTCGGGAGCCTGAACGCCGGGACGAAACTGCGCGTGAATCGTTCGCGCAATGAACATGGGGGCCGTTTTACTGTCGGGATCAAGTTCGAGCGCCCTAATTGAATGCCGTTGGGCTTCCTCAAAGTGCCCTTCGTGATAAGCGAGGGCGGCCTCATTCAACTCATTCTTAGCCCGGACTTTATTAATCAATCCACAACCAGAGGTTGAGACAACAAGAATCGCCAACGCAATGGCGATTCTAGTTTGAGAGAGTTTCATTTATGAGTAGCTCCATTTTAAGTGATTGGGGCTCAACACAACTGGGCTAGAGCTGTTCGCATCGTTTGAGCATCCAGTAAAGCTATTTTTATTGAGGCAGATCGTCGACCTGAAGTCCGACTGGATTTGCGCCAGCTCCTTTGATCGCATCGATCACCTTGACGACGTCGCCATATTTAATCGATCTCGGGGCCTTCACAAAAACCGTCTTCTCGATTCTTTCACTTTCAGGTACATCGGTGCGGGTTTCCATTCCGGGCTTGTAGGCGCGTGTTTCCTTACGCTGTTGGAAAAGCTGCAGCAGTTTTTGGCTCAAGGCGGCCGTATCGTTAACAGATCCAATATTGTCCTGGTTCAGCTTTAGTTGAAGATCATTAGAAATTGAAACGACGAGCGTCAAGGGGTTGGGTTTCAACTGGCTTAAGTCTTCGTTGGGATCTCTCTGGGTAGGAATGTCCGCCTGGAACCGGCTGGGCTTGAGCGGCGTAATCACCATAAAGATGATTAGCATCACCAAAAGCACGTCGATAAGCGGGGTGACATTAATATAAGGCACGGCCTTCGACGACGACTTGCCACTTGAACTTCCGAATGCCATGAGTTTACTCCTTTAAAGAAACTATAACCGGTCGCCAAATCCGGGTTAGGTACGTTTAGCAGGCGCTGCCTCTCCACCCTTCTTCTTGTCGGCGACCAATCCTATTTTGTCCACACCCAGGGCCCTGACTTCGTTGATGACGTTTACTACGTCGCCATAACTGACGCCCACCCCGCTTTTGATATAAACGACCTTGTCCTCTTCCTTCTTGATGAGTCCAAGCATCTTCTCGACCTTGTCCTTGAGCTGCTCTTTGGTAATTCTGTCCTTCCCAAGGTAGTACTCGCCATCATTCGGAATGGCAATAACGATCGAGCGGTCATTGATAATTCTTTGATCTTCCTCCGGATTCTTGAGGTCCTTCGGCAGGTTAACCGTGACGCCGTGCTGTAACATGGGTGTGACTACCATGAAGATAATCAAGAGCACCAACATGATGTCGACCATTGGGGTGACGTTGATTTCTGATTGGAAGCCGCCGCTTCCTCCTGCTGCCATTCCCATAGCTAAATCTCCTTTCCACGAACGCCGATGCGCCGCTCTCAATAACCCAGGGTGGGACAGCGAAGTCCCACCGGTCTTACGTTTTGAGCGCCGCGCTTACGGTCTTAACTGCTTCGTGCGATTCTTAATAAAGTAATCAACCAATTCGGAAGCCGAGTTATCCATCTCGACGATGAACCCATCGACCTTGCCCGTGAAGTAGTTGAATAGCCACACAGCGGGAACCGCGACGAGCAATCCCAGAGCAGTTGTAAAGAGCGCTTCTGAAATACCACTGGCCACGGCGCCAATACCTGCCTGACCGGCGTCACCCATTGCGCTGAAGGCATTAATAATTCCAAACACCGTGCCGAACAACCCCACGAATGGAGCGGTTGATCCGATGGTGGCGAGACCCGATAAGCCACGCTTGAATTCGGCCGTCTTTATCGCAATCGCTCGCTGCAGCGCTCGTTTCGATGCTTCGATTTCATCACCGGAAATGTCCGACGTTCCTTCGTGCGCCCGAAACTCCTGCAAACCGCTGCTCACTACCATCGCCAGATGCGATTTGCGATGCTTATCGCTGATATTGATCGCTTCCTCGATGCGGTCATTCTTCAACGCCTGGGCGACGCGCGGTGCAAACTCGCGCGACTGCTTCTTCGCTGCGGTATAGGTCAAGTATCGTTCGACCATGATCGCAATCGAATAAACTGACATGATGAGCAGAACGATCACGACGCCAATAGCGACGGCGCCCATACTCTTAACCATCGCCATTGGAGAAAAGTGATTAACTCCGGGAGTGGCGGCAGGACTGGCCTCTGCCGCCTGCCACATGTAGACCATCAAGCCAAACGCTTTCGTTCCTAGAATACTGATTAGAATAGTCACGATAAATCCTCCAAAGGTTTTTCTTACATTGATAGCTCGTAGGGAACTCGCAGAATGAGCCCTCGGAGGCTCGCACGGCGCTGAACCTCCACAGTTTATTGAGCCACGAAATTGTACGTGATGACACCTGTCACCTTAACGGGCTGTCCCGATAGCTTGGTAGGCGAAAACCTTGCCCCGCGCGCAGCCGCTACCGCCACACCCTGCAGTAGTGGATGACCAGACACTGCATGTGCGGAGATCACCGAGCCGTTCTCGTCGATTGTTACTTGAACGACAACCGTCCCCGAAGCGTGGGCTTGCTTCGCTATCGCCGGGTATGCAGGTTTTGGCAGGCTAATAGCCTTTCCGTTAAGCACACCGCCGGAGATGGGAGCCCTGGGTGGAGTCGGTTTCGGCGGTGGGGGGGGCGGTTCGTCGGAAAGCACGTGGGTCGGTCCTACTGGGCCACTGGTTCCGGTACCTGGGCCAGCTGCAACAGGAGCGGCCGCGTTAGACGATTCGGTCCCCAGAATTGTCTGGACGCCGCGTCTAACCGGCGGAATGTCGCTGGCTTTTGCGGACACTTCCTTGGGCACAAGTTCAGTTCTTGACACATCCGCGATCAGTTCTTTGCGGACGTCAACATTCTGCTCCTTGTTAACCGGCTTGGCCTCCTGCTGCTTCTCAGGTTGAGCCTGTTGCGGAACCGGTACCGGTGCGACCAGTGTTATAAAGTCGAGATCCTGACTTTCCAGGGTCGCCGCTGCGTACATTATGCTGAATACCAGCAAGGTGACGCCGATGACTGCATAGATAGCCACCGTGCCTAACAGAAATGAGCCCTTTCGCCCCAGGTCTTCTTTGTGCGAGCCAGACTCTACCAGGTTTTCGAACATTATTATCCTCCCTATTCCGGTGCCAAATGGATCAGGGTCGCAAAATAGTTTCGCTACTATTTGTTTGCTTTCTCAAACGTCGATTCCGTCCCGCCTGAGTTCCTACAAATGAAGGGGAAAACCGCGGCTCAATGATCTTGAGCAGTCGAGTCAAGCTGAAAAGCGCGATGCGAAAAAAAACTCGCTGGCCCTCCTCAACAGACTGCCGCGCACCCAACCTTCGTTTCAACAACGCGGGTCGACTCTTGAGTATTTAATTGGCCAGCAACGGCTGCAGTCTATGCCGCATCGCGCGGCAAAGTCAAGTGCAAATTGAGTTAATAAAAGCGAAAACACTGTATTAACTGACGGTTCAGACGGCATCGACTTTTAAGCGCGTCCGGCTCCTTTAGAGCGTTTAGTCGCACCACTCGGCAAAGGTACGCGCCCTGATGCGCTCGTCACTCGTGGAGCCCTAACCTCGGCCCGATTTGCAGCAGTCGCTGAAGCCCTGTTCGCGATATCCAGGCGCTGTTCCCACCACACCATGATCGGGCTGGCAATAGCAACCGACGAATAGGTTCCGAAACTAATACCGATAAGCAGCGCCAGTGAAAAGCCTCGCAGGACTTCACCGCCAAACAGCACCATCGCGAGAACAGATAGAAAAACCAGCCCGGAGGTGATGACGGTCCGCGAAAGCGTTTGATTAATCGAATCGTTGGTGATTTTGTATAGCGACTCGCGCCGATGTAAGCGCCGATTTTCCCTGATGCGATCGAACACTACAATCGTGTCGTTAACGGAAAATCCAACCAGCGTCAGCAAAGCTGCTATGACTGTCAAACTCACTTCCCACTGAAAAATCGAGAAGAATCCCAGAGTTACCAGAACATCGTGAAAGACGGCGATCACAGCCGCGGCGCCGTAGGTCCACTCAAATCGGAAGGCAATGTACATGAGAATGCCCACCAGCGCCGCCAGCGTCACCGCAATGGCCTTATTGCGAAGCTGCGCTCCGGCAACAGCGCCCACCGCATCAGTTGCTTCAATCTTGAAAGCCGCATTAGGGTCAACATTGAGAGCAAGGTCCGGAGCCGCCTCTGGACCAAAAGCTCGAAGCGCTTCGCGGACCTTGGCTCGCCCAATCTCAACTTGCGCTTGCGACTCGCCTGAGCCTTCGAGCGGGATCTTGATGAGCGCGATGTCTGGTTTATCGGTGACTGGTTGAATAATGGCGTCCGTCAATCCGGCCTTTATGAGTGCGTCGCGGATAGCCTCAGCCGGCGGGCGCTGTTTGAATCTCGCCGTAACAACAGTTCCACCCTTGAAATCCACACCGAGATTAAACGCCTCGGTACCGTTCGGATGTTTCCATTGACGAAAGACGGCGGAGCTGAGACCAGCCAGCATTAGCAGGATAGAAACAGCTATAAACTTGCGACGATTAGCCAGCCAATCGATCTTAACGTCTTTAAAAATCTGAATCATATTAACCAGTCAGCGCGTTGACCTGTTTCGTCAACAAACTCCTGCCGTTTTAAATACTTAACGATTCCAACTTCCGTTTTCGACTCAACTCCCACATGAAAATCGTGCGCGAAACAAAGACGGCGGAGAAAAGATTTATCAACAAGCCTATAACCAGCGTCACGGCAAAACCACGCAGCGGGCCGGTGCCAAACACAAACAGGAACAAAGAGGAAATGATGGTCGTGACGTGGGTGTCGATGATGGTTACAAAAGCGCGCGCAAATCCCTGCTCGATAGCCGAAGGGATAGTCTTGCCGCTCCTCAATTCCTCCCGAATGCGTTCGAAGATCAACACATTCGAGTCGACAGCCATACCAATGGTCAGAATGATGCCTGCGATTCCGGGGAGGGTTAGGGTCGCCTGAAAGAGAATCAAAGCAGCCAGCATCAAAATCATGTTCAGCATTAACGCCACCACGGCATTCACACCGGAACCGCGGTAATAAAACAGCATGAAAACAACGACCAACACTAATCCAACTAAGGAAGCGCGAACGCCTGACCTGATCGAATCGGCCCCCAGGCTGGGTCCGACAGTTCGCTCTTCCATGTATTCGATTGGTGCGGGCAAGGCGCCGGATCGCAAAGTCAAAGCCAGATCTTCGGCTGATTCTTTAGTGAATCGGCCATCGATTTGCCCCTGATCTGAGATCTGCGACTTAATGTAGGCGATCGACTTGACCTCGTCGTTCAGGACTATGCCCATGTACTCGTTAATATTGGCGCCCGTCCAGCTTCCGAATTTGTCCGCGCCCGCTGGTTTTAGAGCAAAGGCGATCTGATACGTGTCGCCGCCGCCCTGGGCCTGAGTTGCCGCTGCGCTGCGTAGTTCGCTGCCATCAACCACCGCGGGAGACTCAACTACAACCCATTTTTTCTGTTTTTGTGTCTGGTCAGCGGCTTTCTCCCCCGCAGCAACCGTCGGCTCATTTCGTTCCGCATATGGAAGTACGCGACGATTTGGCGGGACCGTAGCTCCCAGCGAGGCCTTGGCCTCTTCTTCGGTGTTGTACGTTTGAGCCGACTGAGGACTGGGAGGGCTGACAACGTGGACCAGCTCAAGCTTCGACTCGGCCTTTAGCAACTGCTTTACGCGTTCCGGGTCGTGTATACCCGGCATTTGCACCAAAATTTGATGCGAAGCTTGCGACCCGTGTCGCTGCACCAACGGTTCTGCAACTCCGACAGCATCCAATCGGCTCTCGATAATTCGCTTAGCTTGTTCCGTAGCTTGTTCGGCCAGGTTGGCCTGGGCGGTAGGCGATAACGTCCAGGTGATCGTGTTGCCGCTTGGCGAAGAAGTCCAATTCGAAATATCCGATCCTAACTTCTTCTTTACCTCTTCCTCGATCTCCGTGAGCTTCGACGCGTCGGAAGCTTCGAGGGTGATGCTGTAGTTACCGCCCGCCGTTTCCGGCTTCACTTGCTTTACCGGTAATCCGGCGTCTTTGGCGGCCTTCTCGATGGCGATGGCATCTGCCAGCGTGAGATTCTTGAGAACCTCATCTGTCTTCACGCGCATCACCAGATGCGTACCACCTTTGAGGTCGAGCCCGAGGTGAATATTTGATGCCAGTGTCTCTTTGATTCCGGACCAGGTGAAGTCGCGGAGTGTAGGACGATGACGAGGGCCGATAACCGTGTAAATACCGACCAGGGTAACAAGTACGATTATGATTGTGCGCTGAAGGAGGTTCTTCTTTTTCATTGCAAAAAAATCTTTACTAACTACTAAGCGCGGCCGCTATTTCTTCTCATCGTCCTGAATACCGGCAACAGCAGACCGGGAAATTTCGAGAATCGACTTTTCCGCGCTTCTAATAAGGAGACTCGTGTCGCGCACGCTCGTGATCGTTCCTATTATTCCACCCGTAGTAACAACGCGGTCACCGGCCTTCAGTTGAGCGATTATCTCTTGTAGTTCTCGCTGTCGTTTTTGTTGCGGCCGGATGAGTAGGATGTAGAAGACGCCTATGATCAGGAGCATCGGTAGCAGCCCGCCAAGAGCCCCCAGGCCGCCTTGAAATATCATCAAAAAGATTGTCATCAAAATAGTCTAGTTAATGTTGAGTATCTCTTAGTTACCCAGGAGCTCATCGTTACGGCCGTCACACCTCAGTACTGCTGAGCGCCTTATCTTGTTCGAATGCGTTCAGCCCCTCGGTGAACTCTCGTCGAAATTTGCTGAAATCGCCAGACCGGATAGATTGCCTTACGCGTCGCATAGTGTCAAGGAAGAAGGCCAAATTATGGTGCGTCAGCAGGACACTCGCGAGCAGTTCGCCTGAAAGGTAAAGATGGCGGAGGTAGGCACGAGAGTGTCGTCTGCAAACTGAACAATCGCAAGCCTCATCTAACGGTTTCGTGTCTACTGCCCAGCGCGCGTTTTTCACGTTCATCTTGCCGAGAGACGTAAACGCTTGGCCAGTTCTGCCGTTTCGCGTAGGCAACACGCAGTCGAACATATCAATACCCTGCGCGACCGCCTCGACCAGATCCTCCGGTGTACCCACACCCATTAAATACCGCGGCTCATTCGGCGGCAGCTCCGGGCCAATCTCACTGACTACCTGCCACATGACGCTCTTCTCTTCCCCAACGCTCAAGCCGCCGATAGCGTAGCCATCAAAACCGATTTCTGTTGTTCGGCTCAAACTTTCACGCCGTAGCTCCGGATGGGCTCCGCCTTGTACGATGCCAAATAGCGCCTGCGCCCCGCTAATCGTCTTGGCAGGTTCGGTCCGCCCGCTATCCAAAGCCTGCTGCTGCAACCTGTCAAATGTCGTGCGCGACCGCTCGGCCCAGCGAGCGGTTAGCTCCATGCTCTTTCGCGAAACATCAGCGGGCGCGTCTCCAGCGGCGCATTCATCAAACGCCATCACGATCTCAGAACCCAACGCCGCCTGCACCTCCATCGAAATTTCAGGCGATAAAAACTGGAGACTGCCGTCCAAATGCGAACGAAACTGTGTGCCCTCCTCGGTGATCTTTCGTAAGGCGCCCAAACTCCATACCTGAAAGCCGCCAGAATCGGTAAGCAAGGCCCGTTGCCAACCGGTGAATCGATGCAGCCCACCGCAAGCTCGTATAACGTCAGCGCCCGGGCGCAACCAGAGATGATAGGCGTTACCCAGAATGATGCGCGCGTCGAGATCGTCTTCCAGCGCTTCGAAGCGCACGCCCTTAACTGTGCCTGCCGTGCCAACAGGCATGAAGACCGGCGTCTCGATAAGACCGCGGCGCGTGGTTAACATTCCCGCACGCGCTACACCGTCACGGGCCAGCACTTCGAAAGTGATCGGAGGCTTGTCAATCATATCTAAATTTTGAAGGCTATTTGTTCCGCCGCTTCTTGTGCCTCTCGATAATTCGGAGAGGCGTGGCAAAGAAATCGAATTCTTCGCGCAAACGATTCTGTAGATAGCGCACATAGGAAAAATGCAGTCCGGATTTGCCGCCAGAAGTGAACAGCACAAATGTTGGTGGCCTGACACCGACTTGCGTCATGTACTGCACGTGAAGCCTGGAGAGTCCACCCTTCACTGGCGCTGGCGCGCTGCCTCCTCGTGGCTGCGAAACCGCAGCTTCAAAAAACGCATTTAGCTGCGAGGTGGAAATGCGCCGGTTTCGTGCTTCGTTGGCACGCACCGCAAGAGGAAGAAGATTTTCTACTCGTTGACCGTTCAAAGCAGAGATCATAACTACGGGGGCCCATTCCAGGAATTTCATTTTCTCGCGGACCTTGCGCTCAAACTGCATCGAGGTGCTCGTCTCTTTATTCTTCACCGCATCCCATTTGTTACAGGCAATAATAATCGAGCAACCTGCGTCGTGCGCGTACCCCGCGATGTGCGCGTCAAGCGCAGTTGGTCCCTCTTCGGCGTCAATAATGACAATCGCCACGTCCGCGCGGGCCAGGCTTTTCATGGCCATCACGACGGAAACTTTCTCGGCCATCTCGCCGGTCTTGCCCTTGCGACGAATCCCAGCCGTATCAATCAGACGAAACTCTTGTTCGGGTGTCGAGAGCAGCGTATCGATCGAATCACGCGTGGTGCCGGCGACTGGCGAGACGATGACCCGCTCTGCCCCGATCAGCCGATTCAGCAAAGAAGACTTACCGACGTTTGGACGACCAATGATGGCCAACCGCAATTCGCG
>JBKOZZ010000065.1:0-19640 GCA_046726155.1 Acidobacteriota bacterium | reverse complement strand
TCTCTAAATACCAGGTTGCGGTGGCAACCCACCCGCTACTGCGAGGTGGTACTGACCTCATGACACCGCAGCAAGAAATTACCACTGGTCGCTACCACCACCCCAGCCGGGCTGCCCGGCTGGGGAACGCGGTCCGCTTCCGGTTCTGATGAACAACTCGATACTCGAAACTCCAAATCTATTTCCCCGGCGTCGCTGCCGCGGGCGGGTTACTACCACCACGCCAGATCGATGCCTGTTTCAAAAGGTCATTGGTGATTACAAACACCATCAAAAGTATGACCATGACAAAACCAACTTGCTGAATTCTGTCGCGCACCCGCATTGAGAGTTTCAGGCCTATCGTCGCCAGCACGGCTTCAATCAAAAGGAGGAAGATCGCCCCGCCATCCAGCACCGGGATCGGTAACAGGTTGAAAATCCCAAGATTCAGACTCAGGAAAGCAAGCGTTGTAAAAAATCCGCCCCAACCGAATCGCTCGACCGCCGAGCCCGCCGCCTTATAAATTCCGACCGGGCCAGATAAAGTATTGCGCGCCGAACGCTGCCCAGTAAAAAACTGTCCGAGGGCTTTACTGGTAAGACGCATGATTTCAAGATTGTTTTCAAACGCGTATCTTGCTGCGCCCGTCAGGCCGACTTGATGCAAAGGAATATCTTCCGCGGGTCCAAATCCCAGGCGTTCTTTTCCATCCGGTAGTTTTCGCGCCGTCGCGGTGATATCCATCTGACGGCCCTCGCGTTGGACGGTCATGGTTATGGGCTGTCCCTTGTGCTCGCTGATGAATTGCGTCACCTGTTCGGCACTGCGGACTGGTTGACCAGCAATTGCGAGAATCCGATCGCCGGGTTGGAGACCTGCCTCGGATGCCGGTGAATTGGGCGTAACTTCACGAACAACTACCGGCACGTCGCCGTAGTCTGGAAGGAAATCCAGGAAGCCGGCAGTTTCCCCATCTTCGGTACGTGCCACGGGCGTGATCGTCAAAGGGATTTGTTGGCCATTGCGCTCCACTACAACAGGCAAAGGCTGGCCTGGCGACAACAACGCATCCCCGCGAATCGTGTCCCACTTGGGATGCTCGATGCCATTAAAGGAAATGATTCTATCGCCGCGTTGCAGCCCGGCTGCCTCGGAAGCGCCGCCGCTCGCCATGCTGCTTACCACTGGAGCCGGCGTCGCGGGCACGCCATACATCAAAGCGCCGGCAAGAGGAATCGTCAAAGCTGTCAATACATTCATCACTGGCCCGGCCAGTGCTACCAAAATTCGCTGCCAGCGTGAACGCAGATCGAATCTTTCCTCAGGCGGAATATCCGAGGAGCCCACACCCTCGAGCGGCGCATTCGATTCATCACCACCGAGCTTAACGTAGCCACCCAGGGGAATAGCCGAGACGCGATAGTCGGTTTGTCCCCACTTCTTTCCAAAGAGGCGCGGTCCAAAACCCACTGAAAAAGTCTCAACACGAATTTTGAATAGCTTTGCAACTAAGAAGTGCCCAAACTCGTGAATGACAACAGCGGATCCCAGGATCAATATGAAGGCCAGTGGATATATCAGGTAACTCATCTATAAAAGTCTCTTTCTTATCACGCGGTAAATAGCCAACTTGAAGCCAAGTTTAGAGTCGGAATCCAAACCGGGCCGCCGTAATCGAGTTTACGCGGCGACTTCGGGCGCGTCAAACTGCCCTTTTGATGGGGTATGGCGCTGGTTTCGCTAATCTTTGAATTTCACTGGCCGCGGAAAGGCGTGCCTGTTTGTCCGCCGCGAGTATTGCAGCCAGGGTGGAGGCGGGTTGAAGATGATGATGATCCATTACGGCTTCGATAACGAGGGGGATATCAGTCAGGCTAATGCGCTCGTCAATGAATGCCTGCACAGCCTCTTCGTTGGCGGCATTCATTGCGGCAGGCAACGTTCCGCCCTGGCGCAACGCGCGATAGGCAAGCGCAACACAGGGAAAACGATCAAGATCCGGCGTCTCGAAATGGAGCGTGGATAAGGCAGTCAGATCGAGTGGCGGTAGCTCACATCCATATCGGTCGGGATAGGTAAGGGCATACTGAATCGCGTGGCGCATATCGGTAATCCCCATCTGCGCGATTACGGAACCGTCGACCAGCTCGATCATCGAATGCACCACCGACTCCGGATGGACCACAATCCCGATTTGGTCCGGCGAGAAACCAAAAAGCCAGTGAGCTTCAATCACTTCAAAGCCTTTATTCATCAAGGTCGCTGAGTCGATAGTAATCTTTGCGCCCATGCTCCAGGTCGGGTGACGAAGCGCTTCGGAAACAGTTGACTGATGCATTTCCGCCTTCGTCTTAGTGCGAAAAGGTCCTCCCGAGGCCGTCAGAATTATGCGCCGAACTTCTGATCGCTTCTCTCCGCGAAGACATTGGTGCAGCGCATTATGTTCCGAGTCAACCGGCAACAACTCAGCGCCCGAGGCTTGCGCGGCCTGAGTCATCAACTCACCGGCCATTACCAGCGTTTCTTTGTTCGCAAGCGCAACTCGCTTGCCGGCTTCAAGTGCGCGCAGTGTTGGTACAAAGCCGACGGCACCGACCGTGGCAGAAACGACGGAGTCGGCCTGTGGATGCGTGGCGACCGCGATCAAACCGGGTTCACCCACGATAATGCGTGGCAAATCAATGTCTCTCTCGAACAACTTAGCGCGTAGGTAGTGCGCGGCCTCTTCGGTCTCGACGGAGACAAGTTCCGGCAGGTGCTTCGCTATTTGATCGGCGAGGGTTTCGACATTATGTCCGGCACCCAACGCGACGACGCGAAAACTTTCGCCGCCAAACGATTCAACAACGCGCAACGTGTTGCAGCCGATCGAGCCGGTGGAGCCGAGTATTGCAATCCCTTTCGGATTTGTTTTCGTGCTCATATTAAGCTGCTAACTTCGGGGAGAACTTGCGGGACTCGTAGGGGTTGAGCAGGTCGATAGTTTCTCCAGCCTCATTCCTGTAAGACGCGTCGATCACACGCCACTGCCTGTTATTTCGATACATCAACTCAACGGCAGCATTTACGGTCTTTCGTTCACCGATGACCTTCAGATTCAATGTCGCAGTGCCGTCGCCGTTACTGACATTGATGTTGCCTGTAACAAACGTGCCGAATTCTTTTACCTCACCAATGTCCTGCTTTAGGCGTTCACTGTTCTTAAGAAAGTCCTCGGCCGTCCTGGCAGCGTCACTGTTAGCAATATGATAGACCGCAAAGCCCACGATTCCGCCGACGAAAATTACAACAATTAAACCCAGCACAATCACAATGGAGGCCACTATCAATATTATCTTTTTCGTAGACATTTTTACGGAAGACGCGCCATGAAATAGAAGTAAGCAAAATAGTAGATGAGCGGCGCGTTGAAGAGCAAGCTATCCAACCGATCGAGTGCGCCGCCGTGTCCCGGCAATATTTTGGCTGCGTCTTTGGCGCCCGCGCCGCGTTTGAGGGCGCTCTCCGTCAAGTCTCCGAGTATTCCCAGCACAGTCATTGCGGCTGCCAGCGGGAGCGCCCACTTCAATGGCAGTTCCTTGAAGAACCAGAAATGGGAGACTGCGGCTAACCCCAGGGCTGCAAGCACTCCACCAGCTACACCCTCCCACGTTTTTCCCGGACTAATCGTCGATGCGAGTTTGTGTTTCCCGATTGCTCTGCCCACGTAATAAGCGGCGATGTCGGCTCCCATGAGCACGAGAAAAAAGAAAGACAGCAGGTGCGCCGAGAGTCGTTCCTCGAATCCTATTCGCAGCGCCACCAGATGCCCACCAAGCAGAACCACGTAAAGCACGCCGAGGATTGTGGCTCCCGAGGAGGCGATCATTTTGTCAAAAGGCGTGCCGCGCAAAGTCGCAGCCACCAGCGTGCCGATAAGCAACACCAGAAGAACCAGGACAATAGTTTGCACGTCTAGTGGAATTTTAGTTGGGTCGGGAGTTGCGAAGCAGAAGATTGTGAAAAGCGCCGCGCCCCCCAAAAACCCTGCCGCAACGTCTGGCTTCATTTCTTTTTTTCTTGCCAGAACATAAAACTCGTAAAGCCCGAAAAGCATTGCGCCTGCAGCGAGGGCGATAAAGAGTGGCTCCAGCCACGGAATCAAAATTGACGCGATTAGAAACGGCAGGAAGACAACGGCGGTGATAATGCGCGACATTCGGAAGGTGTCAGGTCTCAGGTTTGGCTCGCAGGGTTTAGGTTTTAGCCTTTGGTCTTTGGTCTTTGGTCTTTGGTCTTTGGTCTTTGATCTTTGCTGAGATCTGAGATCTGAGATCTCAAATTTCAGATCTGAGATTATCTGACATCCAAAAACTCACTTCGCATTCGCTACCAGCTTCAACCCGCCAAAGCGACGGTCGCGACGCTGATAGTCGACTATCGCTTCCAGCAAATGCACTCGACGAAAGTCGGGCCACAGTGTGTCCGTCACGTAGATCTCACTGTAAGCCGCTTGCCAGAGCAGGAAGTTAGAAATACGCAACTCACCACTGGTACGCACCAGCAAATCCAGATCGGGCATCGTGCGAGTATAGAGCTCGTTGGCTACACGCTCTTCCGTTAATTCATCGGGAGCATTGCCTTCATCAAGCAAACGGCGAACGGCGGCGCGGCAGGCATCGATGATTTCGGCGCGGCCGCCATAGTTTAGCGCCACCGCCAAAACCATTCCGGTGTTTTTTGCGGTGCGTTCGGTAGCCTTCTCAATTTCGCTGCGCACATTTTTGGCCAGCGCGCCAGTGCGGCCGATGGTTTGAAAGCGAATGTTTTGCTTGTCAATTTCGTCCAACTCGAGACGCAGGTAGCGACGCAGCATGCGCATCAGGGCGTCAATCTCATAGCGCGGTCGTTTCCAGTTTTCAGTGGAAAACGCATACAGCGTTAAAGCTCCGAGTCCTAATCGCGCACCAGTATCAACCGCAGCACGGACCGCTTCAACGCCGGCTCGATGCCCGGCGATACGAGGCTGGCCCCTTTGCGCGGCCCAGCGCCCGTTGCCATCCATAATGATCGCAACGTGCCGTGGCAAGCGGTCCCAGACAATTGACGCCAGCAACCGCTCCTCGCGTGTTCCCGCTTTAACTAGTCCAGTGAAATCAGAAAGCATAACAACGTCATTGTGCTGATTCTTATCTTATCAGCAAAACACTATTCATAGCGCACTGAAACGAGGGTTAGTCCAGAAGCAGGCGCCGTCGCCCCGGCGTGGGATCGGTCGCCCTCGTTTATTGCGCGCTCGATGAGCTGCGCCTCCATTTCGCCGCGGCCAACAGCCAGTAAGCTGCCTGCTATCGACCTCACCATGTAGCGAAGGAAACCGTCAGCGGTCGTCGTCATCTCGATGATGTGACAGCCGGCGCGATCATCCCACCGGCTGTTAATACTAAGACACGTAATTGTACGGATTTTGGTTTCGGAGTCGGATTGCGCTGAGGAAAAAGCAGTCCAATCGTGCGTGCCCATGAACAACGCGGCACTCTCTTTCATCCGTTCAAGATCAAGAGCGCGCGCTTCATGATGAGCGTAACGAAGCCAGAAGGGCGATATGACTGGCCCGTTCACGACGCGATAAACATAGGTTTTCTCCAACGCCGAGTAGCGAGCATGAAATTCGTCGTCGACAAGTTTAGTTTCCATAACGCGCACATCTTTGCCAACATTTCCATTAATCGCGGCTCGAAGTTTTTCCGGAGTTATCTGCTTTTGCAAATTGACGTTGGCAACCTGGCCCTCCGCGTGGACACCAGCATCGGTCCTGCCTGATCCATGTACTACTACGTCGCGACCCTCAATCTGGGAAAGAGCCGCGGTCAGCTCGCCCTGAACGGTGCGCAGCTCGCCCTGCATCTGCCAGCCGTGAAAGTCTGTACCGTCGTATTGAATAGTGAGCTTTACATTCATGTGGTTGCGGAAACCGTCTGGTGGAAGATCAGACCACTTTCCATTTGTCATTTGCCATTTTTCATTTGTCATTTAGGAGCTCACTCAGAGATCGTTCGAGGTGCCTTTGATGAAAAATGACAAATGAAAAATCTGCTCTTGCTTTTTGCCTACAGCCTTCAGCCTTCTGCTTTCCTGCTGCCGGGCTTGACAGCCGGCTCGCCCCGATCGCAGGCATCGCAATCAGCTTGGGCAACTGAAGTCACATCAAGCGTCGCCAGCGCGATTTTAGGCACACCCACTTCAGCTTTGCCCGCAGAACGATCGATGATCGACGCGGCTGCCACTACATTCGCGCCAGCGGCCTGCAAAGCCGCGACAGTCTCCCGTGTCGAGCCACCGGTTGTAATGACGTCCTCAACTACCAGCACTCTTTCGCCCGGTGAAACCGAGAAACCTCGTCGCAAAACCATTTTGCCGTTTTCGCGCTCGGTCCATATGAAGCGAACGCCGAGCGCGCGTGCTACCTCGTGGCCAATTATCAGGCCGCCAATCGCCGGTGAGGCGACGGTCTGAATGCTTCCATCCTGAAAATGTTTGGCAATGCTCTGGCCGAGGTTTTCCGCCTCGCGCGGATGCTGCAACACGAGTGCGCATTGTAAATAGACCGCGCTATGCAACCCGCTACTCAAAACGAAGTGTCCTTCAAGCAGTGCTCCAGTTTCTTTAAACTTCTTTATTACGTCTTCTGATCGCAAACTCTTATTCCCATCCTGGCGCTGCTATCGTGTTACAATCGCCGCGCGATGCCGCCCTTTACGAATCTAGTTTCTGATTCCACTCTTGTCCAGGAGACCATCGATCTGTTGCGCGTTTCCGGTGGCCGCGCTAACGCTTCCGCGATTGTCGACGCAGTTTTCAAAGTATCTCACATCGACGAAGAGTTGGCGGGCCTGCTGGTTGGCGATCTCGTAAAGGACGACCGGCGGTTCAAAATCATTGATGGCAAGACAATCGAACTGCAAGCCTATGACTGCGAATCGCGATTGCTTGAGGAACTTGATTTTGTCGTAGTCGATATTGAAGCGACCGGCGCCAAGATGCCTCCGAATCGCATCATCGAACTCGGCGCCTATCGCATTCGTAACGGTCTGATAGTAGATAGCTTTACGACGTTGGTGAATCCTGAGATTCTGATCCCCCGCTTCGTCGTCGCTTTAACCAACATTACGAATGAGATGGTCAAGCAGGCGCCGCTCTTCGCGGAAGTTGCTCCCAGGTGGTTGGAGTTTGTCGAGGATGCTGTGCTGATCGCCCATAACGCACCGTTCGACACGAATTTCCTCAATCACGAGATTTCGCGCGTCTATCCTGGGCACCGAATGATGAATCCGCATCTTTGCACGGTCACGCTGTCGCGACGTGCTGTGCCCGGACTGGCCAACTACCGGCTGGAGACTGTCGCCGATCATTTTTCAATTCCCATCCTTGATCGCCACCGCGCCGGCAGCGACGCACTCGCTACGGCGGAGGTTTTCCTGAAAATCCTGGCCCGCCTCGAGGAGCATGGCGTCCGGGACCTGGCTGCGGCGCGGATCTTCGAGTCACCGTCAGCTAAGGAAGAATTAAGCGCCGAGCCGCTTCTCTTGCCGCTCGTTTCCGGGTTCTAGGTTGTCTTCCCTACCTCGTCTGGATTTTCCCTTCAGCAGGTTTCGCACCACGTAAAAGGCAATAATCAAGACAATAAGACCGAGACCAATCCATGGGTAATACCTCGCCAGAATTTCCCTCGCTTGCGCGCCGTAACGAATTGCAAAATAGCCTTCCAGTGAGAATCGAAACATGCGCCCAACGATGATAGCGAGCGTAAAGCGCATCACGCTGAAACGAAACACGCCGGCGGTTATTACAAACAACTTGAAGGGAAACGGCGGCGGCATTAGAGAAGCCACCAGGACCGAAAGTACGTCGTAGCGGTCGATCAGATCCTTTACTCTCTTCTGCTTCGCCGGCGAAAACTTTCGCAGCGCCCGGCTACCAGCGCGGCGCGAGATGTAATAGAGAATCAGACAGCCAATCGCTGAGCCTGCCGTGGCCAGCAAGGCATAGAAAATCATCAGGCGCGGATGAGCCAGGGTAAGCAGGATCATCAGCGCATCTGCACTGCTTGGCAGGGGCACGAAAGTTGAATCAAGCAGTGCCACCGCAAACAGACCAAAGGGCCCCAGGGCAACAAAATAATCCGAGAGGCGCGTTAGATTGGTAGTGATTTTGGGAAATAGTTTCAAGTGAGAGTGCCTTTCCGGGCCGGCTTAAATTTCAATATCTCATTTAACACTTGCATCGTTAGTCAGCACCTGGCTCACCATCTATTGACCTGGGGTTACGCCGATTAGCAATTGAGTAAACGAGTAAGATCAGAACCACGGCAGCCGCAACGATACTAATGACAACCAGGCCATTATCTCTAAGAAACGTCAAAACGCGTCTGCCATAAAAAACTGCGAGAATCCCTTCCACGTAATAGCGAACGGAACGCGCGATCATGACCGTTACCAAAAACCTCCAGCGTGGATACTCCAGGGTGCCGGCCGTGGCCACAAAAATCTTGAATGGCATTGGCGGAGGCAGCACGGCCGGAATCGCAATTGCCAGAAAGCCGTAACGCGCATAGGCGCGTTCGACTCGCTCGATGTTTTCTCGCTTAAAACGTCGCCGCAATAACGCCTGGCCCCCTCGTCGCATGATCGTATAGAGAAGCAGGCAGCCAATTACTGATCCAATTGCAGCGAACAGTGGAAAATAGAACACGGTGATCGGCTGCTTGATACATCGGCCTACGACCAGATAGTCGTTAATTTCCGGCAGTGATAGTAGCGACGAATCAAGCGCGCCAATGACGATCATCGCGGGGGCGGCATAGTAGATCGGCAGAGCGATCACATATCGCTCCAGCCAATGGCCTATGGACCTTAACCAATCAAACATACTGATAAGTTATAAGTACCGAGCAATGAGTGGCGAGTAGGGCAAAAGCATCTCTCACCAAGCGATCATGGTCGATCCGATCTGAACACACTTCGCTCTGGAAGTCACAACCGAGAGTCCTCGACAGGAGTGGTAGAACACACGACAGGGGAACGCACCACTCATATAACTCATCACAAGTTACTTAGAAGAATTTTATTTGGCGGGGGCAAAGATGGAGGGCGTGTCGTAGGTAACACCGACTGTGAAACCACTATTGTGCGTGAAGCGGGTGAGTCCCTTGATGCCGGCGAAATCAAATCGCAGGCCGGAGGCGCGAATCTGCATTCCGAGGCGAGCTTCCGATTGCGATTCGGTGCCCAGCGGGCCATCCCCAGGTCTCGTGTTGGCGCGACCATTAACTTCACCAGCGATGCTGAACTGTTTATTCAAGTGAAAGATTCCAGCCGCGCCATACGTCAGAACATCGTTTTGGGAAAACAACTGCGTCGGTGCAGTCAGAATTGCAACTCCAAGATTGCCGAAAGTGTTGAACCTTCCATTACGACCAAACTTCTTGCCAACCAATATCGACCCGTACGCGTTCGTCTGATTTAGTCCGATGCCGCGGGCCTGATTCGAGGTAGGGAGTCCCACACCCACGCGAAAACCCAGGGACGGTCCGCGCCTGCTTTCACTTCGCAGTTTGAACTTGGTCCAAAGGATGAAATCCCCAGTGTCGTTTGTCGAATTGGCTCCTGGGACTAGCGATAACGGAATAGCCGAAACTCCGCGCGAGTTTATGCTTAGAAAATTCTGGGCCACGCCTTCGATTTGAAACTCCACGTTCGGGGCAAAACCGATAGTGACACCGATGACGGCGACGCGCGTGAGATCACCGGTCAAGCCAGAGGCCGGAAACTTTGCGCCTTGCAGAAAATCCAGCCCAGTTTCAATCCGCAGACTCCCCTGCGGAATGATGTCAACATCTTCGGTAATCAGCGGCCGCTGCTGTGCAAGCGTTGACTGAGTCAGAGCCACCAGGAAGAGCAACGCGACAGCGGCGCAAAAGTGTAGGTGGTTTCGAGAAGGCATCGTTTTGTTATGCACGTTCGGCGATGATTGTAGTGTGCAGTCAACTGTAACGCAAACTGTTAGTTTGGGTGGGGTCCTAATTGGTCAGTACTTGCTTAAAATTTATTCACTACAGATCGCTGAAAATAAGTTCAAATACGAGTAGTGGGTGAGTTTGATAAATAAGAGACGCACGCCATGCAGAACCGAGCGCGGTAGCGCCCGGTTCTGCACCTCCCAACGCTAAACTGACCCACTACCCAAATACCAGAGGGTGGGTCAACGAATAACTCCCTGTGCTACTATCTCGCCATTTCACATCCCGTGAGGTCCCTCGATGAAAAGACAGCCAGCAACGGTCCTGATCATTTTTGCCTTTCTCTCTTTGCTTTCGCAGCCGTCATTCAAAGTATCGGCCGGACAGAACAGTCCGGATCAAGGCCCAACGAGAACGATGGCCATGGCTGGTTTGCATGACCGCGTGACAGTGAGACGCGATGAGCGCGGCATTCCTTATATTGAAGCGAAGAATGAAGAAGACCTGTATTTTGCGCAGGGTTATGTGACAGCCAGCGACCGGCTTTGGCAGATGGATCTCTTGCGCCGCACTGAGCGCGGAGAACTCGCCGAAGTGCTTGGCGCCGGGCCAAACAACGCTGCCCTTGAGCAAGACAAACAGCATCGCACGCTGGGATTCGCGCAGGTAGTGAACACCGAAATTGCTCAGGCTTCCGCGCGGTCGCGCACCCTGTTGGAAGCCTATGCCAGTGGCGTTAACGCCTTCATTGCATCGCTCGACGCCAGAACTCTGCCGCCGGAGTTTCAGATACTTCAATACAAGCCAAAACCCTGGACGCCCGCCGATTCGTTGCTGATTACAAAAGTGTTTGCCGAAGGGCTTTCATCAACCTGGCGGCTCGACCTGATGCGCGCAGCCCTTGCTGGTCTGCCCGCGGAAAAGCGCGCCTGGCTTATGCCTGAAATTTCGCCCCTCGATGTTCTTGTTGTTGGCAAAGATTCGCCGGACATGAAGAAGCAGACGAGCTCTGTTAGTCCGTCAGAATCAAGGGAGTCCTTCTCGCCGGAGATTCTGCCGGCCCTCATGAGAGACGAAGAACTCGCAAACCTGTCGCTGGCGCGCGTTGGCCTTTACGTTGAAGGGCTGGCGGCGAGCAATAACTGGGTCGTCAGCGGCAAGCACACAGTCTCAGGTAAGCCGCTGCTCGCCAACGATCCACACCTGCCTCCAACGGCGCCTTCAATCTGGTATTTGGTGCATCTGAGCGCGCCCGGTCTACGCGTGGCGGGCGTATCTGCGCCGGGCGGTCCGGGAGTGATTATTGGACACAACGATCGCATCGCGTGGGGCATGACCAACGTGGGCCCGGACGTTCAGGATCTCTACGAGGAAAAGTTTGATCCGGCAAACCCGCAACGCTATCTGACCCCGGTGGGTTGGCGTTACGTGGATGTCCGTCATGAAGAGATCAAAGTGCGCAAAGGCTTCACCGATTCCGCAACCGACACTGTCCCGCTGGACGTAGCCATGACCAGGCACGGTCCAATCATTTTTGAGAAGGCCGGCAAGCATTATGCACTTCGTTGGACGGCGCTCGATCCCAAACTAACCTCTACTGATTCTGTTTACCTGATCAATCGAGCGCGCGATTGGGACGAATTTAATACCGCTTTGCGTTCATTCACCGCGCCTACCCAGAACATCGTCTATGCGGACGTTAACGGCCACATTGGCTATCATGCCGCCGGCGTCGTGCCGATTAGAAGATCCGGCGACGGCAGCATTCCCTACGACGGCTCCACCGATGCGGGCGATTGGATCGATTACATTCCGATCGACAAACTGCCCAAACTTTACGATCCGCCCTCAGGAATTATCGTGACCGCAAACCAGCGCATAATCGGCACAGACTATTCCTATTTCCTAACGCATTCGTGGGCCCAGCCTTATCGCGCGCGAAGAATTCTCGATTTGTTGAATCAGAAACCGAAGCTAACGACTGATGACTTTCGACGTATCCAGGGTGATGTCTATTCGATTGGTCATGTTCTATTTGCGCGCGAAAGCTCCAAGATACTTCGCCCGCAACTAACACCCGCCGACATGAAACTCGGTGAATTGCTCGACAGTTTTGAACGATGGGACGGACTGGTCAATGCCGACTCCCACGTCGCGCCCCTGCTCGCGCAAATGCGCATTGCCTTTCGTTCACGAATAGTGACTGCGGCGCTTGGTGACGAGCTTGTCAAAGTCTTCCAGTGGCCGAATTTCGATACCACGATCGACCGTCTGATCACCGAACAACCAAAGGATTGGCTGCCTAAGGAATTCAATAGCTACGCAGAGCTACTACGCGCCTGTTACGAAGATGCGCGCGCTGTTTTGACCAAAAGCATCGGTGCAGACGAGTCGAAGTGGACCTGGGGTGAGATGGTCAAGGTGCGCTTTCCGCATCCACTTGCCGGAGCTCCGCTGGTTGGTTTGCAGTTTACGATTCCGCCCTTCCCGCAAAATGGCACAGGCGGCCTGGCGGCTGCAGTGAATGTCGGTGCACCCGTTTCCATGCGAGTGATCGCCGACGTAAGCGATTGGGACAAGACTCAACAGGGCATATCCTTAGGCGAATCAGGAGTTCCGTCGAGCCCTCATTGGAACGATCAACTCGCTGACTGGCGCGCCGTCACGCCGCGTGAATTTCCTTTTAGCGAAGCTGCCATTGCGAAAGCGACGAAGGAAATGTTAGTGCTTGAACCAAAGAAATAGCTTACGAGACACAGAGCGGGGCAAGCCCGCCTTCCGAACCACGAGCTTGGCTGACTTCAACTGCCTAACTTTGTAGCCATTCCACGGGTGGAAAGAAGAGTCAATGTGAACCTCTCGGGGTCAGGAAGGCGGGCTTGCCCCCGCTCTTTCCGATTGAAATGGCCAATTCAGATAAGAGAAAGAGTCAGATGCGCAACGAGCTATGGCGAGTGTTCTGCGCCGTTGAATTAGCGAAAACTAGTCGCGATCTTGTTCTGCGACATATCGCTTACTTGAAAGAAGCCGTCCCCGATGCAGGGGCGAGTTGGGCGCTGGATACAAACCTTCATCTCACCTTAAAATTTTTCGGCGAGATACCACAAACTTCAGTTGCGGAAATCTCAGCGGCTGCGTCGCGAGCAGTTGCCGGACTTGGGCCGTTTTCAATTCGCCTCGAGCAAACCGGCGCCTTTCCGAAGCAGGGCCAACCTCGCGTCTTATGGATCGGAATTAGCGATCCCTCGGGCAAGCTTAGCGAATTGCACACTCAGCTTGAGAACGAAGCTGCGAATGCGTGTTTTGATGCCGACGACCGTCCCTTTCATCCACACCTGACGATTGCTCGTCTGCGCCAGCCGCGGCACTCGCGGACACTGGCGGCCGCACACAGACAGTTGGAATTTGGACCAGAGGAAGTCGCAGTCTCTGAGTTGTTAGTGATTAAAAGTGAACTGAGCAGTCAGGGATCTAAGTACACGACGATCTCTAGACATCCACTCGCCGAACCCACGCGCTAATAGTTTGGAGTGCCGCGAACTGAGCCACAGATAAACACGGATTACACAGATCTGAAATGTCATTAATTCAGATCCGTGTAATCCGTGTTCATCTGTGGCTCGTAGTTGCTTATCTCGGGAAGCGGTCGCGGTACTCCCAGCGCACATTAGCAACTTGCGGTGCGATGAGGTCAGTACCACCAGGCGGCAGCCGCGCTGGGGGTGCTCACGTCATAGCTCCAAAGAGTTGTCGCCAATCTATCTTGGCGGCAACTCTCTCGGTCTTGGCGGCGCCGGTGTTTCTTTTTCGCCGCTAGCTTGCCCACTCTGTGAGAGCACTTCCTTTATTGCCCCCAGGCTCGAGAGCATTGCCGAAGTTTCCACAGGCATAAAAATCACTTTGGAATTATTGGTGCGCGTCATGTCGCGCAGACTCTCGATGTAGCGAGTGGTAATCAGATACTCCGCGGGATTGCCATGCTCATGCATGGCCTCGGCAACTAGCGCGATCGCTTCAGCTTCACCCTGTGCGTTTCGCTGTCGCGCCTGCGCTGAGCCCTCAGCCGCAAGTATCGCCGATTGTTTTTCGCCTTCCGCGCGAGTTACCGCTGCCTGCTTCTCACCTTCCGCACGCGTGATTGCTGCCTGCCGATCGCCTTCCGCTTGCAGCACCAGCGCGCGGCGATTGCGCTCTGCAGTCATCTGCTTCTCCATGGTGATGCGCACGTCTTCAGGCGGATTAATGTTCTTGACGTCAACGCGCGTCACCTTCACGCCCCACTTATCCGTCGCTTCGTCGAGGATTATTCGCAGTTTCGCATTGATTTGATCACGTTGAGATAGCGTGTGGTCCAGATCCATATCGCCCATCACAGCGCGCATGCCCGTGATCGTCAACTGCACTATTCCGCCCACCAGGTCGTTCATCTCATAGACGGCTTTGACTGGATCAGTAATTTGCCAATAGACGACGGAGTCGACGTGTATCGTTACGTTGTCGCGCGTGATAACGGGCTGAGGCGGAAGATCAATGTATTGTTCGCGGAGATCAATCGAGGTAATGCCCGGCCTGGTGTTTGTCCAATAGACCGCGCGCGGTCGATCCAGAAAAGGAATGAGCAGATTCAGCCCGCTGCTGGCAACTTTATCAAAGCGGCCAAGCCGCTCGACCAACATAACTGTCGCCTGGGGAACTATTCTGATCGTTTTGGCCGCTATTACCAGCAGTACGATCGCCATGAAGCCAAAGAAGAGAAACGCCAGAACCGAAGTAAAGGGATCCATGTTTGAACTCCTCGAAAGGCAACGTGCCTCGATTGGATTCAACAAGAGCTACTGCCCGAACTATATCGGATTAGAGATTCTCCGACAATCTTCAAGCTTATCGGTCACTGATGCAGTTTGAACGATGCGCACATTAGCAACGTGCGGTGCGATGAGGTCAGTACCACCAGGCGGTAGCCGGTGGGTCTCCCCAGATAGATCGGTTCGCGCATCGAACTTGCTCAGAAAGGGCTGGGTGAAGCGGTGAGAAGTCTTTGACCTCCGATGCGCGGTAAGTCTCCGACTTACCGGAGACCGTACACCAGTTTTCCGGTCTTTGACCGGAGTCTCAAAGGTCGGAGACCTTAAAGAATTTTAGAAAGGTCGCCGGCAAGTCGGAGACTTGCCGCGCATCGGAGGTCAAAGACCTTACCTGCAAATTGAAAATCCCGAGGAGAGACGCCACCCGCTACCGAGCTTGTGTCAAAACTCATTTGTCGGACTTGTGTGGTAATGGATCAGCGGGGGTAAACCGCCCTTCCCGACCTGAGAGATGATTCAAGTTGCGAGGCGCTATGATTGAAGCTTTCAACCAGAAAAGAAGTCGCTCAATTGGAAAACCTCTCAGGTCAGGAAGGGTGGTTTACCCCCGCTGGTTAGTTAGCATCAACTTTGAAGCGCCACACCGAGTTTTCATAAGAGGCTCTACCGCGTGGTGGAGCTGACCTCATAGGACCGTACACAGTGAGGGACAGACTTAAAGTTTGTCAGGCAAAGCCGGCGGCGCCTGCCAACCTCCCAGCGCCGTTTCGACAATTGCCGCGGCAGCAAAAACAGTTTCCTCTGCAAATGGGCGGCCGATGATCTGGACGCCGATCGGCAACCCCTGCGAAGACCTGGCAGCGGGAACCACAACGGCTGGCAAGTCGAATACGTTGAACGTCTGGGAATAGCTGAAAGCTCGAAACGTATTCATCGTGCGATCAGCGACCGTGACCTTCTTCGTGCCATGTGGATAAGCGGAGGTGGCTCCGACCGGGGCGAGGATCAGGGGAGTTTCTTCCATCCACTCGACCAATCTGCCGCGCAAACGATCTCGTTCCAGCCAGGCGTTTATGTAATCGTCGAGCGAAGGCGGAGGTGTGTCGTCAGCGGTCGATAATCTCCAGCGAACAAACTCGCCTCCCTTCTCTTCATGTCCGGCGTAAGCGTGGCGAAGCTGAACGACCGAAGCTCGTGAAAAGATCTGCAGCCAGAGATCATGGCCGCGCTCAACTCCCGGAGGCCGCGTTTCTTCAATGATGAGACCAGCATCGGCCAAAGCTCGAGCCGCAATTTCAACCGTTCGCTGAGTCTCTACAGTAACTGGAGAAACTCCATCGTCGGTGTAACACGCGACGCGCCAGCCACGTAATGAAGAATGGGGATTCTCAATAAGCTTCTGCGATTCTCCAGACGTCTCGATTTCTGCCAGCACATTAAACAAAAGCTGCAGATCGCCAACTGAGCGGGCCAGGGGACCAATGGTGGCGCCAAGCGAATAGGGACCCGTGCTCGGCGGAAACTGACCAGCGCCCGGCACTCGCCCCACCGTCGGCTTCAACCCGGCGATGCCGCAGAAGTGAGACGGAATCCGAATCGAGCCTGCCAGGTCGCTGCCGATTCCACCGGGAGACAGCAAACTTGCTATGGCCGCCGCTTCGCCTCCACTCGATCCGCCCGGCGTCATTAAAGGGTCGTACGGATTGTTGGTCCGCCCAAAAACAGGATTGTCGGCAGTGTAGTCCATGGCCATTTCGGCCGTGTTTGTTTTTCCAAGAACGATCGCGCCGGCTGCTTTGAGTCGCGCCACAGCAGGAGCGTCACGGTTCGGAATAAACTCAGCGCGCATTACCGAGCCGCTTGTCGTCCGCAATCCTTTGGTCTCAATCGTGTCTTTGATTGTCACCGGCACGCCATGAAGCGGACCAAGCGCGTCGCCGCGCATGGTTGCGGCTTCAGCTTCCTTTGCCTTCTTCTTCGCCTCTGCGGCAAGCGTGACGATTGCGTTTAGTTTTGGATTAATTTCGTCAATGCGATGAAGAAATGCCTGCAGGACTTCAACCGGCGAAAGTGCGCGCCTTCGAATGAGAGCGGCGAGTGACGCTGCCGATTGTGAAACTAATTCATCCATACGTGAAATTTCCGGATCAGCGTCTGAACTAACTGAACGCCATTCGAGAAGTTTAGAGTTCAAACTTCAGTAAGCTCTGATTAAGTGCGCAACGCTTCCACTTGATCAGAGGTTCCTTCAGTTTGTGCTCTTCATCAGACAAGCTGAAGTTTGAATTCTGAACTGCCAGCCTATTGCTGAGACGCCTGTTTGGCTTTTTGAAAAGTTCTCCATATAATTTCCTTGCTCTGGGAAATCTCAATCACAACCTGCCTGGGTCTGGGCCATCGGCTTTATCGCTAAACCCCTACGGCAAAGGAGCGCGTTCTTGGCGATTCATTTGAGCAGGACTTTTGTCTTGCGCAAACTTCATCAGTTATCCGGCATCGTGCCTCTCGGCGTCTTCTTGTTGGAGCATTTCTACACAAACTCGAAAGCTCTCACCGGAGCAGCAGATTTCAACAACGCCGTCAAAGACCTGCAGTCGATTCCTTATATCTTATTCGTCGAGATTGGCGGAATCTTTATACCGCTCATCTATCATGCCGTCTATGGTCTGGTAATCACCATGGAGGCGCGGCCGAACAATCTGAACTACCCTTACCCGCGCAACTGGTTTTATCTAATCCAGCGCATAACGGGTGTAATTCTGTTCTTCTTCATTACTTTTCATGTGCTGAACTTCAGGTTTGGGATGGTGCCCGGACTGAACGACGTTTCCGTGGCCCACAGCCCGCAACGGGCCTTCGAGATCGTGTCCCGTGAGTTTCACATGGTGCCGATATTCATCCTCTACATGACTGGAATAACCGCTACAGTTTGGCATTTGGCAAACGGCATCTGGCTATTCCTTGTGGATTGGGGCATTGCAATCGGTGAACGCGCGCAGCGTTTGACTGGTTACGCGTGCATTGGTTTTGGCGTTTTCCTGCTGCTAGTCGGTATCAATGCCGCAGTCGCTTTCATTCGACCGGGTGGACTGTTGGGAGGGATCCTCTAAGAGATGGCGAGCAACGGTATCAAGATCGCGATCGTGGGTGGTGGGCTTGCAGGCCTGGCAGCGGCGATGAGAATCGCCGAGTCGGGACATGCGGTGGATCTTTTTTCTGTCGTTCCGGTGAAGCGATCTCATTCAGTTTGCGCTCAGGGAGGCATCAACGGCGCCGTAAACACCAAAGGCGAAGGTGATTCTACCTGGGAACACTTTGACGACACAGTCTACGGCGGCGATTTTCTTGCGAATCAACCACCGGCAAAAGCCATGTGCGAGATGGCGCCTTCGATCATTTTCCTTTTCGATCGTATGGGAGTGCCCTTCTCGCGCACCAAGGAGGGGTTGCTTGATTTTCGTCGCTTTGGCGGCACCAAGCATCATCGGACCGCCTTTGCAGGAGCTTCAACCGGTCAGCAGTTGCTCTACGCTCTTGATGAACAAGTGCGTCGTTATGAAGTCGCGGGCAAAGTTCGAAAGTTTGAACACTGGGAAATGATGTCGCTCGTGCTTGATGATCATCAGGTTTGTCGCGGCCTCATCGCCATGAACTTGCAGACGCTCGAGTTAAAGGCCTTTCCTGCCGACGCAGTGATCGTCGCTACCGGGGGACCGGGATTGATCTACGGGAAGTCGACCAACTCAATGGTCTGCACCGGCAGCGCCGTGTCTGCTTGTTATCAACAGGGCGCGAAGTATGCTAACGGTGAGTTTATCCAGGTGCATCCCACTTCGATTCCCGGCGAAGACAAGCTGCGGCTGATGTCGGAATCTGCGCGCGGCGAAGGCGGACGTGTTTGGGTGCCGCGGAAGACCGCTGATACGCGACCGCCATCATCGATCCCTGAAACCGAACGCTGGTATTTCCTCGAGGAAAAGTTTCCCGCCTACGGCAACCTCGTTCCCCGCGACATCGCCACTCGCGAGATATTCCAGGTTTGCATTGAAGGTAAGGGTGTCGGTGGCCAGAACCAGGTGTATCTCGATTTGACTCACATCCCAGCCGAGACACTGGATCGCAAGCTGGGCGCGATCCTGGAAATCTACGAAATGTTTGTGGGCGATGATCCGCGCCATGTACCGATGCGCATCTTCCCTGGAGTGCATTATTCGATGGGCGGCCTGTGGGTTGACTACGACCAGCGCACGAATATTCCCGGTTTGCTGGCCGCGGGCGAGTGTGACTACTCAATTCATGGCGCCAACCGTCTCGGCGCAAACTCGCTCGTGAGTTGTGTCTATGGCGGATTTGTCGCAGCTCCGGCGGCAATCTTTTACGCGAAAAATATTGAACGGAATGGCGCCGATGGCTCGCGCATTTATAACCAGGAACTCAAGAAGCAGCAGGAGATCAACGACGCGCTCATTAAGCAGACTGGCAAGGAGAATCAGTACGTTCTCCATCAGGAGATGGGCAAGTGGATGACAGACAATGTCACGGTTGTTCGTTATAACGACAAGTTGAAGGAGACGGATAACAAACTCCTCGAGTTGATGGATCGTTACAAGCGCATTTCAATCAACGACTCGAATCTCTGGGCGACGATGGCGTTGCCCCACGCACGTCATTTGGACAATATGCTCGAGTTGGCACGTGTAATTACACTTGGCGCGTTGAATCGCAACGAGTCGCGCGGCGCCCACTACAAGCCGGAGTTTCCCGATCGTGATGACGGAAATTTCCTGAAAACGACTATCGCCGAGTATTCGGGCGAAGGCCCGGTTATTTCCTATGAGCCTGTTGACATCTCGCT
>JBKOZZ010000064.1:0-38930 GCA_046726155.1 Acidobacteriota bacterium | reverse complement strand
TGATGTCCGAGATAACAAATCGAACCAGGATGGCCCGACCATTGAATGTATCCTGGTTGAAGAACTCTCCACGTCCATTCTTGAACTCACCGATCGTGCGTTGGACCAGCGTGCCATCGTTGATGTTGGCAAAATTGAGGGAGCAGACCACTGACACGCCCTTGCGGCTTTGCGCGCGATCAGGCTGGGGCGCGACTGAAGACTACTGCTATAATTGAAGCCCCCAGACATCACGAATCAATCCTCCCCCCAAGTTACCCTGGCCTACTATGAAGTTATTCAAACCAATCGGTCTCAGATCATGAATTCAACTCTCGCCTTAGCCCGCCTTATCACCAGATGGCACCGCGTCGCGCTTTTCATTCTAATTGCTTGCAGCTCTGGCGCGTTGGCCCAGACCCCAACCAACACGCCGCCGACTCCACAAGCATCTCCATCGCCGACGCCATCTCTGGAGCGACGTTTCTTCAAAAACATTCTGCAGGACCAACGAGCAATTTGGACCTCACCGCTGCATATTCACAGCGACGATAGGAAGTGGCTCGTGCCCCTGGGTGTTTCAACCACAGCGCTCTTGTTTACTGACCAGTACAGCGCCGCAGCTCTTCACAGCGATCGTACCCAACTAAACGTGAGCCGCCACGTTAGTTACCTTGGGTCTGTTTATGCTACTGGCGCAATCAGTGGCGCGTTCTATCTTGTGGGGCGCGCAAAGAAGGATGCGCGCGCGCGTGAAACAGGAATTATTGCTGCGGAAGCGTTGATTGATAGTACGATTGTAGTCGAGGCCCTCAAGATTGGGACGCAGCGCACTCGTCCGCGCCAGGATATACAGGGGGAGTTCTTTGAAGGCGGCAAGTCCTTCCCCTCAGGCCATGCTATCGAGTCGTGGACATTAGCGACTGTGATTGCTTCCGAGTATAAGCATCGTCCGTTCGTGCGCTTCGGCGCCTTTGGTCTGGCGGCACTCGTCAGCGCATCTCGCTTCACCGGACGTAACCACTTCCTCTCTGACGTGCTCGTCGGCAGCGCCATTGGATACGGCATAGGAACGTATGTGTACCGAACGCACCATGATCCCACCCTGGATCCGCACCACGAAAATATGTCAATCCGTGGCCGCTCGAAGCTGCTGCCACTCATTGCGCCCGCTTACGAGCGGAGGTCACGGAGCTACGGGATTAGGCTAGCCTGGAAATTATAGGGAAGCTCGCCAAAGTAGGACAGAACTTCCACTCTGTCTCTTCTTTGGAGTGCGGTGAACGAAGCTATCTCCCCGAAGGCGTATCTTCATCAATCTCTGCACGAGTTCGCTGTTCCCGTGTGTCGACATCCATTTGCTGCAACGTAGAGTGAACTTGCACAACGATATCTTTCAATCTCCTCAATTCGTTTGGCGATAGATCGCTGGCTGTTAAGATGGCAGTGGCAATCTCGGTACTTAGTTCGTTTGAGATCGCTATGCGTGATTTACGATTGGAAAGCATCCTGGGTGTCGAAAATGACGTAGCGGCATCGATGGGCAGTTTTCCCTGCGCCATTAGTGCAAGAGCGATGTTACAGTTGAGTGACAAGGTTGGTTTTATTTGTTGGAGCAAGGCAAAGTCAGAACCGGGAGCAGTAGCGACCGGGTGTGAGCTTCGTAACCAAGGCTGGCGGAGTGGTTGATTCAAGCATGAGTGGCTGCAATCCATGACCCGGTCGCTACCGCTCCCGGTTCTGTATTCGTCGACCCACCATGCGAAGATTTTTATCTTCGCCAGAAACAACCAAATTTCACGAAAGAGCTTGCCGATGATTCAGATTGCGTTAGACTACGTTCAGTTACTTCCTGGGAATTATGCTTGTGGAAACACGTGGTTGAGTGGCCTTACGCGAGGAGAACGCCGGGCCTCATGCGCGCAACAATCCTTTGACTCGCCTCATGGCATTGAAGTATTAACCGGACGACAGCCTGGAATCAAAGTGCTCCCCACCGCCGTGGAGTTGTTCCAGTTACGTAGCTGAGCTATTAATCTGCAGAGCAGTATTGAAACAAAACGCGGAGGTATGGATGACGTCACGCACGATAGTAGTTGGAGACATTCACGGTTGCCACGATGAACTAATGGAATTGTTGGAAAAGGCGAATTTCAGCGAGGAGGATCGCGTCGTAGGTGTCGGAGATCTGGTTACAAAAGGCCCAAAGAATCGTGAAGTACTTCAGCTATTCATGTCCGACGCACGCTTTTCAACCGTCATTGGCAATCATGATCTTGCATTGCGCAGGCGCTGGCTGGGCGAGGAAATTGAGCTGAAGCCTGCGCAGAAAGAGACGCACAAGGAGCTTAAAGGAGAAAAGGATGCTTACACCGCATATTTCTCTACCCTGCCTTTCATGATCGATCTCGGTACTCATCTGGTTGTGCATGCGGGCCTACGGCCAAGCGTGGAATTACATTCTCAGACGACTGGTGATTTGACGCTAATCCGCACTCTGGGAGCTAACCGTGAGAGTGACGAGGGAACGCCGTGGTATCACGTTTACTATGGCGAGAAGGTTGTGCTCTTTGGACATTGGCCCGCACCCGAACCACGTCGAGGTAAGAAGGCTATCGGGCTGGACACGGGATGCGTCTACGGATATCAGCTAACCGCGTACATCATTGAAACGGAGGAATTCGTCAGCGTCTCCGCACACCGCGCTTACGACACAGCTTGACCGTTTGAAGAGCTTGAAATATCGTGTCCACTCACTGGTCTTTAAGCTCCCTCGGTGTCACTCGATACTTTAGATGTCCCGAGCCGGCTCGCACTTTGTTCCATTGGTCCACGTCCAGGTCTACCCAAGCGAGAGAAGCGGTGGGAAGAGTAGGTGCCTCACCCGTCAAAGTTTCCAACAACTCTTCGAAACCAGGATTATGCCCGACCAGCATCACGGTATTGGAAGTATCCTTGATTTGCGATAAGACTTTGACGAGAACGTCAGGGCTCGCTTCGTAAATACGCTTGTCGAATTTCATCTCGACCTTCAGGCGTGCCGACTTCAGAGCCAGGTCCGCTGTTTGCCGTGCTCTTTCTGCCGGCGAGCCAACGATCAAATCCGGCTTGATTTTCTTCTTGCGAATCAGGTCGCCGATCAGTTTGGCATCTCCAACACCCCTTTCGTTAAGGGGACGATCGAAGTCTCTTAGACTTTCATCTTCATGGCTCGATTTTGCATGTCGCAGCAGTAGTAGAGTTTTCATTTTGTTTCCCCATGCCGCACTGTTGTAAGCTGGCGCGTCACTCTAGTTGATCCTTAACAGCTGCTTCAAGTGGCAATTTCTGCTTGACGTACAACGGGAATCCTACGAGTCTGAATTCACTTGCGTGTAACATAATCGTGTTAGAATTGTTCCGAATGATCTCTTACGGGCATCACCGCTATCCCGGCCGGCTATTTGTGGTTGAAGGGACAGACGGGAGCGGAAAATCAACTCAGCTTTTACTGCTCTATCAATGGCTCAAGTCGGAAGGTTACTCGGTTTTCTTTTCCGAATGGAACTCCTCGCCGCTAGTAAAAGACACCACCAGACGCGCTAAGAAACGCCGCTTATTTACCCCCACTACCTTTTCATTGTTGCACGCCACCGACTTTGCGGACCGAACTGAGCGCAACATCATTCCACCACTGAAGGCCGGGGCAATTGTGCTTGCGGATCGCTACATTTACACAGCCTTCGCTCGCGATGTCGCGCGCGGCTGCGATCGCGCCTGGGTGCGCGAGGTTTACAAATTTGCGGTCAAACCAACTGCGGCTTTTTTCTTTCGCGCGCCGCTTGATGTAGCGATAGAACGCATCGCTTCCGCTCGTCCGCAATTGAAGTTTTATGAGGCAGGCATGGATATGGCCTGGGCGGACGATGAGGAAGAGAGTTTCAAAATCTTTCAGGGCAAGATCCTCGAAGAGTATGATCACATGGTGAACGAGTTTGGCTTGACGGTAGTTGATGCCACCCAACCGATCCGCACGCAGCAGCGCCAGATGCGCGAAATCGTTAGTCGCCATTTGAAAGAGAAACTCAAAGAGAAGGCGGTGCTGGCCAAATGAGGGAAATGAAGTTTTACGGCACCGCGCTGCCTGGCATCGAGATCGAGCCGTACAGTGGAAAGTTGATTGTAATCGAAGGAACTGATGGCGTGGGACGTTCGACCCACGTCACCCTTCTGCGTACGTGGTTAGAGTCGGCAGGGTACGCCGTGCTCGACACTGGCATGACGAGGTCAGTGCTCGCCGGACGGGGCATCAAAGATGCAAGGGCAGGCCATACCCTTGGTCGTCTCACTACACAGCTTTACTACGCGACAGATTTCGCCGATCGGTTGGAAAACCAAATGTTGCCGGCCCTGCACGCCGGCTTCATCGTTCTGACGGACCGTTATATCTATTCGGCTATCGCTCGCGCCGTGGTGCGCGGCGCCGATCCGGAATGGGTGCGCGCGATCTATGGTCTTGCGCTTGTCCCTGACGCAGTATTCTATTTGCGCGTTCGCTCGTCTGAGGAATTGGCCGGGCGTGTGTTAGCTTCTGGACGAGGTTTCGACTACTGGGAGTCGGGAATGGATTTAGGTCTCGGAAACGATTATTACGATAGCTTTATCGTCTATCAGAAATTGTTGCTCAAGGAGTTCGATCGCATGACCGGCGAGTATGGCTTTCGAGTCATTGATGCCTCGCGACCAGTTCGCCGAGTTGCTGCCGCGCTGCGACGGGCTATATCCCGAGTAATAGAAGATGAGCCTGCGAGCGTAAGTGCGCCGGCTGTGAAGGCGCTTAGCGGAACCCCCACCGCCAGGGAGAGCTCCAGGATCGAACCACGAGAAAAGGCGAAGCTGGCATGAAGGTCGCAGCCATAGATGTTGGCTCAAACTCCATTAAGCTAGTTGTGGTTGATGCCTCTGCGAACGACTCTTTCGCCGTGCTCGCTCGTGAAAAAGACACAGTGCGCCTGGGCCACGATACTCTTCGATACGGGCGCCTCGCCACGGAAGCGATTGAACGCGCGGTCGAATGTATCATGCGCTTCCGCTCGATCGCCGAAGCGCGCGGTGCTGAACGAATCTTTGCGGTCGCTACGGCGTCCGTTCGCGAGGCAAACAACTCGGCCCAGTTCATTAAAGAAATCGAACGTAAAGCTGGAGTCTGTGTAGAAGTTCTTTCGGCAATCGAGGAAGGACGACTAATTGGTCTGGCTGCGGCCCAGGGATGCCCTGGCCCAGGCAACTCGATTCTGAACGTCGATATTGGAGGCGGCTCGACGGAGATTTCGCTAATGCGCGACAGTGCGCCTGCGAGCCTCTTCTCTGTCAAGCTGGGAGCAATTGGACTCACCGAACAGTTTATTGCCACCGATCCGCCAAAGCCAAAAGAGTTGAAGGCACTGAAGGGGGAGATACAGGCCGCACTGGAGCGCACTACTCGCGAATTGCGAGGTGCACGCTGGCATCAGGCGACGGGCACTTCCGGCACTATCCTGGCGATTGGTGCTGCCCTGCGTTTGAGCGCTCTCAGCGAAGGAGATCGCCAAGCCGAAGGCGCACGTCCGGCTGGGGATGAAATTGACCTTACAAAACTCGCTCGTTTTAATTCGCGTACGGCGGAAATGAGCTCTGCTGAACGACGCGGGCTGCCCGGCATCAGCACGCAGCGCTCCGAGATTATTATTACCGGCGGACAAATACTCGAAGGCGTGATGCGGGCGCTGGGTATCAGCTCTTTACGCACCTGTACTTGGGCCTTACGCGAAGGGGTGCTGATTGATCGATTGCGTGACATCGAAGCTGAGGCACATCCCTCCCTGGCGAATGCCGATTACCGATTGCGCGGTGTTCATGCAGTCGGCCGGCGTTTTGGATACGAGGAAGCACACGCACATCAAGTAGCACGGCTAGCTGAAAGAATCTTTGACTATCTTTCGAGATCCAGCCTGCCCACGAGTCTTGATCGCCATCGCCGCACATTGCTCTCGGCCGCGGGCTTGCTTCATGATGTTGGTTACCACATCGCGCACGAGTCCCACCATAAGCACTCTCTCTACCTGATAAAGAATTCCGAGCTGACCGGTTTTTCTGAAGCTGAGCGGGACGTGATAGCAAACGTTGCACGCTATCATCGCGGATCTGAACCAAAAGAGCGCCACGAACACTATGCAGCGCTCAATCAGGCTGACCGGGACACGGTGAATTCATTGGCCGCCATATTGCGCATAGCCGACGCACTTGATCGACGTCACGATAATCGCGTCAGCGATGTTCGCTGCACGCGAAATGGACAGCTTGTGCAGATTGAAATGCAAAGCTCGGCAAACTGCGACCGAGAGATTTTTGCAGCTGAGCAAAAGCGCGGCATGTTCGAACAGGTCTTCAACTGCCGGTTGGCGTTTAGTCGTGGTGCCGCTCTAAAGCGCGCTTGATCTTGCTGCTTTGGAGCGCTGTCCCTCGCTTAGACATCATGGCGAAAGTTAAACGGATTGCGGGATTACATTGCTTGGCTCCCGCCGGCAAGATGGTACCGCTTGTCCTGCGCGCTCAAGTCAAGTCGATGTGCGGACTGCGTGATAAGGCGCTTAAATGGAAGGATCCCGAGGGTGTTCACGATATGCGCGTACTGTCGCGCCGTCTGCGCAGCGCCATCAGCGACTTCAAACCCTACCTTCGCAAGTCGACTCTGCCGCGGCAAAAGCTGGTAGCAATCGCGAAGAGCCTGGGCGCAGTGCGCGACGAGGATGTGGCCCTGGTTGCGCTTGAGGAGCTGAAGACGAAAGCGCCGGTGCTTGCCGCCGAGGGCATCGAAATGCTTGCAGAAGAGCGCAGGCAACGAAGGAAGGAAGCACGGGCGGCACTCAAGGCCGCGATCAAGGTTTCTGCAGTCAGCGACTTTCGCAAAGAATTTACGACCAGAATGCGTGCAATTGCGATAGTGCCTCAAAAGAAGTTGGCCGGAAAACAAGTGGACGAGACAGGCGTGTTCGCTTGCGTTGGGGCCGAAATCATCAAGGACCGGCTCAAGGAACTTTGCGCTGCGAGCTCGCACATCTACCTTCCCTTCGAAAACAAAGAACTTCATGAGTTGCGCATCCTGGCTAAAAGGTTGCGTTACGCGATCGAGCTGTTTGGGGTGTGTTGGGGCGAAGAAATGGAAGATATCGCCAAGGAAATTGCTCTGCTGCAAACATCTCTCGGAGAACTGCACGACTGCGATGTTTGGATGGGTAGTCTGGGAACCCGGCTCAAACAAACTGCTCGAAAAAAGAGGAATGATGAAGACAACATCCGGTTAAGAGAAGGCGCGGGCTGGCTTCTCAAACACTTTGCCAGAGAGCGCATGGAGCATTATCGCGAGGCCCTCACGCGTTGGCAGCAGTGGGAAGCCGGAGGATTTTTGGACAGGCTAAAATCAATCCTCGACCAGGACGTTGATTCCAACCAGGAACACCCGCCGAAAGTTCAAGCCTCGTTAAGTTCAAGTCCGACCTCTTACATCAGGCCAATATGATGTTGCCTTCCCGCGTGCTGTCGTTTACAAACTGTTAATACACAGGTCACGCGTCGTTAACCCACAACCCTTACTTTCTCGATCCGCAACCACAATTTTTATCAAACCAACTTCCGTGAAAGGAGTAATACGCATGTTACGTGTCCTGGGCACCGCTCTGGCCGTTCTCGCGCTTACCACTTGCGCCCTTTCTGTTCCCGTCTCAAGTCCACCACCGGTGAGTGCCGGAATTACGCTGATTGGCAAAGGCCTGGTGAGCGGCTCGGCGCTCGACAAGTCTGGGCTTGCAGGAAACATCTGTCAGCAAGGGGCGCCGGCCAATTGCGTTCCGAAGGCGATTTTTGGCGGCTTTGGATCTGACCTGACTTACACGGGACATGACAACGTCTTTATTGCGGCACCCGATCGTGGACCGTTTGATGGGTTGACTGATGTTTCATACCTCGATCGTTTTCATTTTCTGCACATTACAACTGACCTGGGCGCTCCATTTCCAAATATCAACGCCGTGCTTCTGGACACCCGCTTGCTCAAGAACGAATTCGGTCAAACATTTGTCGGCGCGGCTGGCGCCTTTGTCGTGAACAACGAGCTTGCCACGCTCAGGCTCGATCCGGAGGGGATTCGAGTCGGAGGCAACGGAACGTTCTACATCTCGGATGAATATGGTCCCTATGTCTTTGAGTTCGACCGGCAGGGTCACTTGCTGCGTCGCATCGCTGTGCCGTCCAGGTTCTTAATCTCGAATCCAAGTTCCGATCCGACCGCCGAGTTGCTCAACAATACTTCCGGGCGCCAGGCCAATCGTGGCATGGAGGGTTTGGCAATTAGCCAAGACGGAACGACTCTGTTTGGGATCATGCAAAGCGCGCTGCTTCAGGACCACGGACTCAGCCCGGGTAGCACGGATCGGCTGGGTTTGAACAACCGCATTCTGAAGATTAACCTCCTGACCGGCGAGACACAAGAATACGTTTATGTATTGGAGGCTATCAACCGTGGGCAAGGTGTGAGTGAGATTCTTGCGATCAACGATCACGAATTTCTGGTCATCGAACGAGACAACAGATCCAACTTGCAATCGCCACCTCAGGCGCCCACGAGGAAGAAAATCTACAAGATCGATCTTACCGGAGCGACAGATGTTTCGGGAATTGACAGTCTTCCCGCCGGCACATTGCCTGTGGGTGTAGTGCCCGTCAACAAGACATTGTTCATTGACCTACTCGACGCAGCCTTCAACCTGACGCCGACTATCGCGGAGAAGATCGAAGGGCTTGCCTGGGGTCCGGACCTGGAGGACAGCAGGCATGTGCTTTACGTCGTCAGCGATAACGATCTGAACCCCGGCCTGGCAACTCAAATCTATTCGTTCGCCATTGACCCCGCACTTCTGAATTTTGAGGAGCAGTTCCTCCCGGGACCTCTCTATCCTCCAGGGCAGGTTAAGAAGGCTCTTGCTGAAAATGGCCAGTCGGATTAGCGCCTCCGGCTATGCCGCCGCACAGTGCGGAAAGGCTGTGCCTTTCCGGCGGGCGATATTATTTCTTTCATGAGGCTGTGCCTCATGAATCCGGAGGCATAGCCTCCCTAATTGTTAGAAGTTGTCGCGGTAAGGCAGAGCCTTACCGCACTGTGCGGCGGCATAGCCGCGAAGCAATCGTTTATGCGTGCGCTTTACGCACGCATAAGATTTGGGGGAGCAAAGATCTATTTACCGTCGCAACTCGGAGGCGCGGAGCCATTTGTTCGAGATCAATCACTGGCAGCGCGCAGCCGAGCTTCAGATTTTCGCGGGCATCACAAAGGATTCTGGCGCCGCCATAGCCTCTTCCAGGCTGGTTAAGAACCTTCCAACAGGTAATCCGTCCACAAGGGCGTGGTGGACCTCCACCGAAATCGGAAGCATCAGGCGCTCGTTCTCTTTGGTGAACTTCCCAAACACAATCCTCGGGATCGATTCTCCGCGGCCCTTATTGCGCGCGTGCGCAAAGCTTGTAAAAGAGATCCACGGCAGCGTGGTGAAGTAAATCACGTCGTCACGCATGGTCGGCTTCAAGGCACCACTGCCGGTTCGCAGACTGTCTACTGCTCTCGCAGCATCAGTCACAAACCCTTCGAAATCGCGCTTGTAATCAAAATATGCGTAGGCAAAGCTCTCATTTGGCAGCAGCACGGTGGTGCCCCCGTTTATCGCGTCATAAACGAATACTTTTCCATCTTTCAGTCGATAGCGGAATGGTTCGATCTCGTTTGCGATGCGCAGCGCGAAGTAATGAAGGGCCAACGAAATCCTGACGCCAGGGCGTTCGCGAACGAAAGCCACGAGTTTTGTAACATCGACGCGCGCGCAAACGTTGAAGTAAGGATTCGTATAACCAATGAAGAATTCAAACAGCTCTCGCCGCGACCAGTTTGCTAAGTCAAGATATTGGGCCATGCGGGGATTGTAGCAAATCAGTGTTACGCAAGCTTGGCTTCCATATTAGATTCTTCGTTGCGAGGACCCACCCGAGGCCGTTGTGAAAACTCAGGCTCAACTCCTTGGAGTGGACGCTGAGTATTCACATAGTCTCTACCGCGAGGTGATAACATTTCATAGCTCCTGTCCAAGGGTGGCTTTAAAACAAAGGAAGCATCCGATGAAAGAAACAATTAAGCATTCCCATTTCGCCCCTGAAGGTTGGCACACAGTTACGCCGCGAATTGTGGCTCACAACGCAAAAGAGCTCGTAGAGTTTCTCAAAGAAGTATTCGGCGCAACGGGAGAATATACTGAGGCCCGTCCAGCCGTCGTCAGCATCGGCGACTCGATGGTCATGATTAGCGACGCTGGAATTCGCAACCCAATGACTGCCTTTCTTTACGTTTATGTCAACGACACCGACGCAACTTATCGACGCGCCCTCGATGCCGGGGCGCGTCCAATCGAGGAGCCATCGGAGACACCCTATGGAGACCGTCGCAGCATGGTAGAAGACAAGTGGGGTAACACCTGGCAAATCGCCACACATAAGCGAGACAACGCGCAGCATTTGCGTTCGGGCTGATAAAACGCGGCCTGTCGTGGATGACGCCTGGTTCGGCGCGCGGACCGATCTATCTGGAAGATCGATCCGCTACCCGCTCCCGGTTTCTTCTTCAATACCCTGGCTGATTCTGAAGACGTGCCCGTCTGGATGGCGGACGTGCATCTCGCGAACATTCCACGGCATGTCGGTTGGCGGCCAGGTGACCTCAAGACCCTGCTCAACGCAACGCTGGTGCACGTTGTCGACATCGTCCACCCAGATCGACATCCAGACTCCTTTGTCGGCGGTCTGGTTGCCTTCCGGGCCGAATGTTATTTTGTGAGTGCCCTTACCTCGACCGCCCTGCCCACCCTGGCATAAGAAGATCTCGCACTCGCCAGAGCAGACACCCCCAAACGTGGCTGGACTGCCCCAGTCCCAGGCCTTCTTCCACCCAAGCCGCTCAAACCAGGCGAAGCTCTGCTCGATATCCGAGACGTTCAGGATCGGTGTTAGTCCTTTCGCGATCACGCTATCTATCCTCCCTGTGTGCCATCACGACATATGGTTGCCGCTTTGCTGCAGCGATGATTACTGACTGTTGAACTTCACGGTCGCTTGGTTTCTTCTACTCGCCTTAGTTGCGTCGTGTTTGGTCCATGCTTGAGTGCACAACCTATCGTCTTGCCGGCCTCGATGTTGAAAGTGACGGTTCCATAATCGTCAAAGGCAATGGGTCTGAACGTGGTCGTGTCAACCGCCATCAAACTCAAGGGCTGTTGGCGGCCCACTGCCACGAAGAGTTTGCCATCCTTAAAGGTGACATTTATCTCAAATTCCTGTTGGCCTTTGTACTTGCCCACGTACGATTGCAGTGTCTCGGCATCAACTTCCGGCGGCGGTACTGCACCGGCCTGCTTAAGCATCTCTCGGATCTCGGTATTCTTGTTATCGTCTGACTTATTATTTACTGCTAGGGCAGCGGCCATTGCGGCGGTGAGCGTTTCCGGCTTGAGGCCGCCGCGGTCAAGGGCAACTCGCACAATTTCAGTGTTGCCTTCGCGTACGCCGGTCATCAGCACCGCGAAAAGGCTCGGTTGCCCGAACGTCACCCAAAACCGGTTAAGGTCGCGGATGATGAACTCTCGCATTCCGTAAAACTTGTCATGAAGGCCTTCCACGACCTCCACTCGATGCTTAAGGCGCTGGTAAAGATCATCAACGTTGTCAGAATAGACGTACAGGTCGACTTCGCGGCGGTGGCGCGTACTTGGCTGCCCGCCCGAGTTGAACATGACCTCATTACTTCCGAATGATAGCAACGCAAAACTAAGTCCCTCACCGTCATCGCCGTAGCTGTCGACAACCGTGAAACCGATGCCCTGATACCAATCGACAGTCGCGCGCACGTCGGGCACGTGGATCATCGGCACGACTTTCTCTGCCATCGCTTTCCTCCTCTCGATTTGTTAGGAGCGCCCTTCGCTCCGCTGCTGAAAACCTCATTTCCCGGAGTCAAGATGCCAGCCCGCGTTGACCAAATCATTGCCGTGCCGGACAAAGATCTCAGTGGCGCGGCCGCTCTTTACTTCGCGCTTTCCGTTGGCTTCTATCTCATAAGCGTAGGTAGTGTAAATGACGACCGTATTGCCATAAACCTGCATCTCCGTCCTGGGAAATTCCAAACGCACTAATTTCGCTCCACTGCCGGCGAAGCTTTGGGCCCCGGCTAAAATGGCTGCGCGGTTGGACCATTGTTCGGAACTTTCGATCGCAATCGCCTCTTCAGGAATCAGCCTTTCAAGCGCCGGCCGATCATTTGCGAACCAGGCCTTCCAAACGGCATCGCGCGCGGTTAGTATCCGTTGGCGCATTTCAGGTGTCACCGCCATTGGTTTCGACGTTTGCTCCGCACGCCATGCAGGGTCGATGACGGTATGCGAAGCGACCTGAATCCAGTTGCCGTTTCGTTTGGCATAAACGTCCATGATTCGAAATCTGTTAGCGGTTACGTTATCTGCCTTCCTATAAAATTCTGCGTTGAAGGAAACCACTGCTAACTCAGGAGCATAGAACTTCACGTCAAAGTCCATCAGCTTATAGCCTCGCGCAGGATCCGGGTAGGGCTTGGAACCCTTGTCTTTGGGCCAGTCGATGCCGTTCGCTCTCATGTATTCATAGATGCCCTTTATGGGTACGCGAGAACCTTCGAGGAACCCTCGCCAGTCTTCCGAATGGGTCGCGTAGATCTTGTCAACGTCCCAGTCAATAAATGCCTGGCAGATGCTTTCTATATGCGCACGGATAGCCGCTTCGTCTGTGGAGCGATCTGATTGGGACAGATTTTGCGCGGCAACCCCGCCCACGACTATCGTCAAAGTGAAAAGTGAAAAGAAGACAAGCCTTCTGAACATAGAACCTCCTTTTGTCATATTTACAGTGAGGTACTTATCAAACTCAGCGTTAACTCGATTCGCTTCCGAGGGTTGTTTAGTTCTCGGTTTTCCGAACGAAGCGAATGCTGTTTTCCTCAACACAGCAGTCATGCTGAGCTACGGTCTTCACCTCGATATTCGAAAGCGGAGCGCAGGCATCCTACGTGCTGATCCATTATTCGACAACAAGGAATACGCAAGCGGCGCGTTCTATGATGCGAACGGTCATCCATCGCATTTCGCTCACTCGCCACCGTTGCGCGCAAGCGGCGCCCGCGATAAGGTGCCCTTCGTGCGACGCCCTCAACGCCTACGGCCATGGATGCTTGTTTCCGCCGCCTGGATCCTGCCGGCAGCATTCGCAGCCATCAACCGAATCGCGCAGACACGTCTGAACGGTTGGGACCCCGTCACAGCGCGGGATTTGATCTGGGAAAGTGGCGACTGGTTTCTCTATGCGTTTCTCACGCCCGGGGTCTTTGCGGTGTCAAAACGATGGCCGCTTGCCCGCCCGCATCTGGCCCGGCGAGCTCCACTTCATCTGGCGTTCTCCCTGCTGTTTTGCGTAGCATGGGCCACGTGCGGCAAGCTGCTGCAATTGGTTCTGGGATTGGTGTTCGATCCAAACGCGCTGCACGCCGCCATGCAGGCCGGGGCCGCTCAGTTCTGGCGCAAGGCCGGCATGGACTGGCTGAGTTGGATCTTCATCACGTTGCCGTTCGGCGTCGCAGTCTATCTCTGCATGGTCGGCATTGAACACGCGATTCGCTACTTCATCGAGGCGCGTGAGCGCGAAATGCAGTTGGCGCGTCTTTCGGAGCAACTCGCCGGCGCCCGCTTTGCAGCCCTGCAGGCGCAGGTGAACCCGCACTTTCTCTTCAACACGCTCAACACAATCGCGGTGCTTGTGCGCGACAATGATAGCCAGGCCGCCGTGCGTATCGTGGAACAGTTGAGTGAAGTATTGCGGAGCACGCTGAGCAGTCATCGCGCCAATGAAGTCACGCTCGGCGAAGAACTCGAGCTCGTCCGGCAGTATGTAGCCATCGAGCAGGCCCGATTCTCTGATCGATTGCGACCCGAATTCAGGATAGACGACTCGCTCCTGTCTGCCGCGGTGCCAAGCTTTGCGTTGCAGCACCTGGTTGAGAATGCGATCCGCCACGGTATCGCGAAGCAGATCGATGCGGGCCGCGTAATCGTCGGCGCCCGCCGCGACGGTGAGATGCTCGAGATCTCAGTGACGGACGACGGTCCCGGCATCGAGTCGGACGCCGTCATACCAAAAGGCCATGGCATCGAGAACACGCGGGAGCGACTACGCGCCATGTACGGCGAACGCGCTTCGCTCATTGTGGCCAAACGGCCGGAGGGCGGCACAATCGCCACCTTGCGACTGCCATATCATGAGGTTGGTCCCGGAGTCGAACTGTGAAGCGCGCTGAATGGAAAGTCCTAATCGCAGATGATGAACCGGCAGCTCGCCGGGGCGTGCGGCAATTGTTGGCGGCATTCCCTGAGTTCGCAATCGCCGGAGAATGCCGTAACGGCGCCGAGGTGCTCGCGGCTCTTGACGTGTCCGCACCGGACGTGGTCTTTCTGGACATTCAGATGCCAGGCATAGATGGCTTTGAGGTAATCCGCCGCCGAACTGCGGAGCGAATGCCAGCCGTCGTATTTCTTACTGCATTCGATCAGTTCGCTATTCGCGCCTTCGAAGCTGAGGCGCTTGACTATCTTGTAAAGCCTGTCACCGAAGCGCGTTTTGCCGCTACGATGAAACGACTGATGAGGCGGTTGCGCTCGACGGAGCGCTCGACGCGTGTGGAGAGCATCGTCGTCACGACATCGCGCGGCGCAACGGTGCTGCACGTAAGCGAGATTGACTGGATCGAAGCGGCAGGTAATTACGTGCAATTGTGGATCGGTGCACGTAACTACTTTCTGCGTGAATCGCTTCAACTGTTGGAAGAACGCGTGCGCAAACATGGCTTCATCCGCGCACACCGACGAGCGCTGGTTCGGCTCGACGGCGTGCGCGAGTTGACGCGCACTCGCGCAGGCGCATTGGTTGCTGTGCTCGGCTGCGGTGTACGAATTCCGATCTCCCGACGCCGGAGTGCAAGGTTCGCGGCAGCCGTGCGGCAGCTTGGCCGGACCGGCGTGATTAACTAACAGCAAGACTCGGTTTCACTTGCACAGATTCTTCGTTTTCTTTTGAACCAACGAACCAACTTCCACTCGCGTTACCTCAGGAGAACGTAAATGTCGCATCTGACGCGTCGCGATCTATTGAAGACCGCTTTGGCCGCTTCCGCAGGTTTAGTCGCCGCAGACGCGTTGCCTTTCTCAGCAGCGGCAGACGCCACCGCAAATACCGCAGAGACTGCCCTGCACTCCACTCAATCGCCCGCCTCGCCGCGCCAACGGCTGTTGCTGGATTTCGGTTGGCGCTTTCAGTTGGGCCATGCAAATGATCCGGCGAAAGACTTTGGTCTGGGCGAGCGGCGGCGAGAGCTGCAGTTCGCCAAGTCTGGGGGCTTTCTCCCGGTCACGCGACCAGACTTCAATGATAGCGGCTGGAGAAGTGTGGACCTTCCTCACGACTGGGCCGTTGAGTTGCCGTTCAAAGAGGCGCCACTGTTGCCACACCATGGCGCAAAACCAGTCGGCCGCGAATATCCCGAAACGAGTATCGGTTGGTACCGGCGCGTGTTCACGCTCGCTTCAGCGGATGCAGGCCAGCGCGTTATGATTGAGTTTGACGGTGTGTTTCGCGACGCCATGGTGATGTTCAACGGTCATTACATCGGCGAGAACTTTAGCGGCTATGTCCCCTTCCAATTTGACCTCACTAATTTTGCAAACTTCGGCGACAAGAATGTTTTGGTTGTACGCGTGGATGCGACCCTGGGTGAAGGCTGGTTTTACGAAGGCGCCGGGATCTACCGGCACGTCTGGCTGACACAGACCGATCCATTGCACGTGGCCCAGTGGGGAACTTTCGTCAGGTCGGAAGTTCGCGAAGATGCGGCGACTATTGTGATCAGCACGGAAGTCGAGAACGAGAGCGAGAAAGCCAGAAACTGCCGAGTGACATCGCGGATTGTGAACGCTGAGGATAAAGTCGTAGCCACAGCAGAATCGAAACCAGCAACGCTTGCCGCCTGGGGACGCCAAACATTTGAGTCGCAAGCCATCGTCAAGCATCCGTTGCTATGGTCAATAGAAGCGCCGCAGCTTTATCGCGTGACCACGACGCTTGAGAGCGACGGCATGGTCACAGATCGCGACGAGACAACCTTTGGCATTCGCACCATTCGCTTCGATCCCGACAAGGGGTTTTTCCTGAACGAAAAGCCAGTCAAGCTGAAAGGCAGTTGCAATCACCAGGACCACGCCGGCGTCGGCTCGGCGCTGCCTGATCGTTTGCAGTATTACCGCATCGAACGGCTGAAGGACATGGGCTCGAACGCCTACCGCAGTTCGCACAATCCACCGACACCCGAACTGCTCGATGCCTGCGACCGTTTGGGCATGCTCGTGATGGACGAGACACGTATGATGTCGTCCAATCCCGAAGGGCTCAGCGAGCTCGAACGTTTGATTCGACGCGATCGAAATCACCCGAGCGTTGTTATCTGGTCGCTTGGAAATGAAGAGCGCGAGCAGGGCACCGAGCGCGGCGCGCGCATCGCCGCCACCATGAAGCGATTGGCGCGCAAACTCGACCCGACGCGTCCGGTGACGATTGCCGCAAATGGGGCCTGGGGCAAAGGTGTAACGAGCGTCGTTGACGTGCAAGGCTTCAACTACGCGGGTGCTGGCGGAGGCGTTAACCTGGCTAAGAACATAGACGAGTTTCACTCAAAATTTCCGAAGCTGCCGACAGTCGGCAGCGAGACTGCGAGCAGTTTTTTCACGCGCGGCATTTACGTGAATGACAAAGAGAAGGGCTACGTCAGCGCCTATGACGTAAACTTTCCCCGATACGCCAGCGGAACTGAAGATTGGTGGAAGGTTTACGACGAACGTGCATTCCTGGCTGGAGGATTTTTTTGGACCGGCTTCGATTATCGTGGCGAGCCGAGTCCGTATGCCTGGCCATGCATCAGTTCGCATTTCGGGGCGTTGGACACATGTGGTTTTCCGAAAGACATTTTCTACTATTATCAGTCCTGGTGGAGCTCGGAGCCAGTGGTGCATCTGTTTCCCCACTGGAACTGGAGCGGTAAGGAAGGCCAGGAGATCGACGTGTGGTGCTATAGCAATCTCGACAGTGTCGAGCTTTTGCTGAACGGAGCCAGTTTGGGTTCGCAGAAAGTTGAGCGTAACTCGCACGTGCAATGGAGGCTGCGGTATGCTCCGGGCGTCATCGAGGCGCGTGGCTCAAAAAATGGCCGAGTAGTGCTTACTGAGCGACACGAAACAACAGGCACGCCGGCCAGACTGGTCCTTCGTCCCGACCGGCAAAAGATTTTTGCTAACGGCGAGGACTTGGCGGTTGTAGCGGTTGAAGTGTTGGACGCTAAAGCTCGTTTCGTGCCGACAGCAGGAAACGAAATCAGCTTTAAGGTCACCGGCGCGGGTCGCCTGATTGGCCTGGGCAACGGCGATCCCAGTTGTCATGAGCCTGACAAACCCGCTTCTCCGATCGAAGGCAAGCGGAGTGCGTTCAATGGACTGTGCATGCTATTTGTGCAGGCAACAAAACAGCCAGGCGAGATTCGAATCGAAGCAACGGCGAGCGAGCTTGAGGCTGCATCAGCGACGGTCCAGGCTGAAGCTGCAAAGCTGCGACCGTCGATCTAGCTTCTGTCTGAAGGAGCGGGGGCAAGCCCACCTTCCTGACTGCAAGTTGATAGCGTTGAGTGAGAATTCCGAAACCTGAGTGTCAAAGTTCAACCGTGGCGACGTGCAGTCAGGGAAGCGGGGGCAAGCCCACCTTCCTGACTGCAAGTTGATAGCGTTGAGTGAGAATTCCGAAACCTGAGTCTGAAAGTTCAACTGGAGCGACGTGCAGTCAGGAAGGTGGGCTCGCCCCCGCTCTTTGCATGCCGAATGGAGGGCTTGTTCTGATGGACATTAAATATCGTCATCGTCTTCAATTTAGGGTCGCCATGACAATGGTCATTTTGTTATTGGCGATTTTTGTCATCGCTTTGGTCTCGGCCCAACAACCTGCGGCTGAACCACTAACTGGTAACTGGGTAGTGCGCACGCCAAATGCGGACGGCACCTTTCGCACCACCTACCTCGATTTAAAACAGGAAGGCACGCGCATCACCGGGTCGATCAGGGTCACGCAGTTTTACTATCGCGTCACGGAAAGTACGGGCGGCCCGGAGGGTTTTACCCTCACCGCAACGATGAAAGACGGCAAGAACGAACGCAAAGTTCAATATGAAGGCCGGTTGGTAGGAAACGAGTTGCACGTCTCAACGCGTCGTCGACCGACTGACAAACCGACGGAGATGGTGGCCGTTCGTGCACCCGCCGGCGAAGGCGCACTTCCCCCACGCAATCCTCTTCCGGCGTTGCACAAGGTTCCGGACAATGGCCTCGCTCGTACACCGCCGATGGGTTGGAACAGTTGGAACAAATTTGCGAGTCGCGTGGATGACGCAACAGTGCGCAGTATTGCAGACGCGATGGCCGGCAACGGCATGAAGAAGGCGGGATACGTTTATGTGAACATTGACGACACGTGGGAAGCTGGTCGCGATCCGGCGGGCAATATCCAAACCAACAAAAAATTTCCCGACATGAAGGCGCTGGCCGATTACGTGCACAGCAAAGGGCTGAAACTTGGAATTTATTCTTCACCTGGGCCCAACACGTGCGCCGGCTATGAGGGCAGCTACGGTCATGAAGAGCAGGACGCGCGCACCTATGCCGCGTGGGGGATCGACTATCTAAAATATGATTGGTGCGGCGCGCGCACGCTGTACACCGACGAAGAGATGCAAGCCCTCTATCAGATAATGGGAGATGCACTCCGCAAGACCAACCGCCCCATTGTCTACAGCCTTTGCCAGTATGGACGTCAGGATGTTTGGAAATGGGGCGCCGACGTTGGGGGAAATCTTTGGCGCACCACGGGCGATATTCGCGATGCCTGGGATTCGATGGCGCGAATCGGATTTGGGCAGAACGAACTTGCTCAGTGGGCCAGGCCGGGTCACTGGAACGATCCCGACATGCTAGAAATTGGCAACGGCGGCATGACTGAAACCGAGTACAAAACGCACATGACTCTTTGGGCCATGCTGGCGGCGCCATTGTTGGCCGGCAACGACCTCCGCAGCATGAGTCCGGAGATTCTCGCGATTCTCACCAACGAGGAAGTGATCGCCGTCGATCAGGACAAAGACGGCAAGCAAGGCAAACAGGTTTGGAAATCCGGCGAACAGGAGATCTGGACGCGACCACTTTCCGGAGGCGCTCAGGCAGTGGCGCTATTCAATCGCGCCGCGGAGCCCGCAAAAGTCACTGTGCGTTGGGCGGACCTTGGAATTAACGGGAGGGCGCGCCTGCGAGATCTTTGGCTGCATCAGAATATAGAATGGCCGGGACCGGAGTATTCCGTAACAATCCCGGGACATGGCGCGATCATGTTGCGTGTAGGTTGATAACCTTCAAGCTATTATGATGACAGCTAGCAACAACGGGAAGGCGCGTTTCATGGTTCCTACTCGACAGGCCGACACGTCAGGGGATGATAATCGCCGATCGTCTGAAATTCCAGCAACCATACAATTCGGACGCTGCTGCAGTTTGAATACTACCTCCAGTGCGAAAGTTCCGGTCCCATGATGTCAGTACCACCTCGCGGTAGCGGGTGGGTCATCGTAACGAATGAATCTAATATGGAAACCACCGAGGCGTTGGCTTAAGTGCTCGTGGCGACGGCAACCCACCGGCTACCGCCTGGTGGTACTGACCTCACCACACCGCATGTTGCTAATATGCGCATCGTTCAAACTGCATCAGTACCCAAGATTCCACGCAGTCAGGTAAGGTCTGTGACCGCCGATGCGCGGCAAGTCTCCGACTTGCCGAGGGCCTCCTTGGGATTCATTAGGTCTCCGACCTTGAGTTCCGGTCATAGACCGGAAAGGTTTTGTTGGACAGTTCCGCGGTAAGTCACAGACTTACCGCGCACCGGAGGTCAGAGACCCATCGCCGCTTGAGAGTCACTTCTTAGAGTTCGCCTACCGATCAGGGCGGCGGCAGAGCCGCGGGCGCAGCTTGAACTACATTCCTTCGATAAATTTTAGTTTGTCGAGCCGCCACGACAAGCTAAAGCTTATCGAACATCAGACTGCTCGTCACGCTAACTGCGTTCTGACAATTTAGTATTCACCATTTGCTATTTACGATTTACTATTCGCCATTATGGAAGAAGCCGCACGGTCGCCACTCGTTGCCTGGGAAAGCTTTTACGTCATCGTCGGTTCCTCGGGCGCGGCACTCACTGGATTGCAGTTTGTGGTGATTGCCCTGATTGCCGAGTCGAAGAGACGAGCTACTGTTCGAGAGATCGAGGCGTTTAGCACTCCCACGATCGTACATTTCTGCGCGGTGCTGCTCATTGCCGCAATTCTAAGTGCCCCATGGCGAGGGCTGTCACGTGTTAGCCTTGCCGTCGGTGCCTGCGGACTTGCGGGCGTAGTGTACGGCTTAATTGTACTGGGACGAGCGCGCAGACAGCCCACCTATCGTCCAGTTTTTGAAGACTGGCTGTGGCATGCAGCGCTGCCACTGCTCGCGTATGCGTTATTGCTCGTCTCGGCAATCGCCCTTCGGAGCTATCCTCACCGAGTTCTTTTCGTGATCGCTGCAACTGCTCTGCTGCTGCTCTTCATCGGCATACACAACGCCTGGGATACCGTTACCTACATCACCATTAGCGAATATGAAACTCCAAACGCGGAAAACCAGAAAGAGAGTGAAGACCAAAGGCAGGCAGAAGTAACCAGCGTTTTGAACAACTCGTGAACTGATCGTCCTGATGATCAGCCGCCGTCTGCGACGACCACTGATAAGCGAATGCGGTTTTCTATGGGTGCGCTTACGGCCAAGGCCAATTAGTTCTGTCCAGGCGAGAAGGACCTTAACTACCTCAAGGCCATTTTCCATTCACCATTTACTATTTGCATCAGTTAGGCTAACTCGACGCCATTTTTTGTGTGCGGTAGAGTAACGATCACCGGGGGGAGATCTAATGAATAGGATTGCGCGTTTTGTTTTTTGCCTCTGCCTCTTGATAACACTTGGTCAAAGCGTGGCGAACACTCAACATCTTCACGAACAGGCAGCCACGGATTTTCATTCGTACGCAAATCCCGCTGCTGTTCGGGTGCGTCATCTCGATCTCGACTGGGATGTGCTGTTTGAAGAGAAGATACTGAAAGGCACCGCCGTTCTCACCGTTGAGAGAGTATCGCAGAACCAACCTCTAATTCTCGATACCAGGAATTTGAACATCGAGAAAGTTGAAACATCTGCGGATGGCGCAAATTACTCACCGGCGACTTTCAGTGTAGGTTCAGTCGACAAAATCCTCGGCGCCCCACTAACAATTCCCTTACCCGAAAAAGCTAATCGTGTTCGCATTCACTATTCGACCAGTCCCGGAGCTTCCGGCCTGCAGTGGCTCGAGCCTTCTCAAACTGCAGCAAAGAAAGATCCCTTTGTCTTCACGCAATCAGAGGCGATTCATGCTCGCAGTTGGATCCCTTTGCAGGACACGCCGCAGGTTCGCGTCACTTACACGGCGCGCGTGCGCACGCCTCACCGCTTGCTCGCAGTTATGAGTGCAGAGAACGATTGGCGCACCCCGCGCGACGGCGACTATCAGTTCACGATGCGTCAACCCATTCCTTCGTATTTGATCGCGTTGGCGGTTGGCGATTTGCAGTTCAGGCCTCTGGGACGGCGCACGGGAGTTTATGCGGAACCGCAGGTGGTCGATAAGGCCGCGACAGAACTTAACGATACAGAGAAGATGGTTCTAGCCACCGAGCGCCTTTACGGGCCTTATCGTTGGGGGCGTTACGACCTGCTGGTTTTGCCGCCAAGCTTTCCTTTTGGCGGCATGGAAAACCCGCGGCTCACGTTCGCTACGCCGACGATTCTAGCGGGAGATAAGAGTCTCGTCTCACTAGTGGCCCACGAGCTGGCCCACTCATGGTCGGGAAATCTGGTTACCAATGCGACCTGGCGCGATTTCTGGCTGAACGAAGGTTTCACGGTTTACCTGGAACGGCGCATTCTGGAGGCTGTTTACGGAAGCGCGCGCGAGAAGATGGAAGCTGCTCTAGGTCTTCGTGATTTGCGCGAAGAAGTCGCTACGTTGGAAGATCGCGACGAGATCTTGCATATTGATCTAAAGGGCCGCGACCCGGATGAGGGTTCCACCGACATCCCCTATGAAAAGGGTGCTCTCTTCCTGCGTCACCTCGAAGAAACCTTCGGACGCGCCCGGTTTGATCGTTTCCTACGCGGTTACTTCGATCATTTCGCTTTCCAGAGCATCACCACCGAACAATTTCTTGATTATTTGCAGCAGAACCTGCTGGATAAGTTTCCTAACCTGGCCGCGCGAGTTCCCGTGGATGAATGGATCAACAAACCGGGAATTCCGGCCAACGCTCCGCAACCGAGTTCGCCCGCTTTCAGCCGGGTTGAAAAACAAGCAAAGCTTTGGCTACGAGGTGAGATTCCGGTCGCCAGAATTCCGGCGGCTAAGTGGACCACTCAGGAGTGGCTGCATTTCCTGAAATCGTTACCTCAGGAACTGGACCTTAAAAAGATGGGGGAATTGGACCAGGCGTTTAAGTTGACGCGCTCCGACAACTCCGAAATTGCATTTCAGTGGCTGTTGATGTCGATCCGCAATCGCTACCAGGCGGCGTATCCGCGTCTGGAAGAATTTCTGACCTCGATTGGTCGGCGCAAGTTCATCAAACCGTTGTATGAGGAATTGGCAAAAACTCCGGAGGGCAAGGAACGTGCGCTGACCATCTACCGCCGTGCGCGACCGACATACCATCCGATCGCCGTCGCGTCTATCGATGAAGTGCTGAAGTGGAATCCTTAAGGAGGCAAGACTCAGGCGCAGTTCAGAGGTCAGAAGTTATTACTCATGTCTGGCTCTTTTCTCCTTCCGCGTCCATCTGGCCTTCATGGGTGTTTCTTATCCTCCAGGGAACCCATCGCGGCACGCTGCGGCAATACCGACGGTATGATTCACCAAACTTCCGCCTCAAAATCGGTTCTTCGTAAAGCACTACAAAAAGGAAGAAGAAGGTGAAAACTACTGCTGCATATTCAAACAATCTCCCTGATGCAAAGAGCAAAGCCTCGCCCAGCAGAATTGACAGAATTCCAAGGTACATTGGATTTCTGACATAGCGATAGAGACCGCGCGCGACCAGCGTTTTTGGCGGATCAATGGGCGCCGGTGTTCCTCGCCCGGCAAACGTAAAATCCCAGGCGCACCAGCAATAAATGGCAATGCCAATTAAGATTGGCAAGACCCCAAAATATCGAAAGACTCCCAACTGCACCGGCTGCGGGGAGGCGGGAGAGGACAGCAACCAATAAGGGACTAATACCGTAACGGTCCCGGGCACAAGAAAGGTAAAAACTATCGTCTTGATCAGAACCATTACCTCAGCACCAGCGCTGCATCTTTCGGGAGTTGACCAAACCAAATTATACGCCTGACCTCCGGCGCACATCTGGATTCGGCGATCTCCGGGGTGTCCATGTGTGAGATTTCCAACTCTCGGGACAGTAATTCTGATTTTCACAACGCAATGCAAGGATTCTTGCATTGACGAATTCACGAATATTTGTAAAATGCGGCGCAACGGTGAGAGGTTGCTGGGGTGAGGACAGTGACCTGTTGAGGCTGAAAGTCTCCGCCAATCGATTGAGGCCGGGCCAAACCCGGCCTCTCGGTTTTTTTGGTTAACCTGTTTTCGCCTACAAAAGGCAGGGTCGGAACCCCGGTCGTTCCCACTACCCCAGGCGGGCTGCGGCTTTCCCCGGTCCGTTGGCGGCTCCTGAATTCCTCGACCTACCATGCAAGAGTTTTGGCCCACGCGTCGTTAGCGCATAAGCCATGCGAAGCTTGAGTCCGTCGCAGCGGACGTCTGACAATAGCCCAGCGATTCATCGCTGGGATCAGGTTGCGATCTAAGCCAACAAGTCCGTGCAGCGGACGACTGAAAGGACCGTGTCGTGTCACACTCTTATGTCAACAACCTCGGATTTAAGATTCACGATTTCTGCTTTACTACTTACGGGCCCAACTGACTTCTGCTCTCTGCCCTCTCCCTCCTGCCGTCTGCCTGCTTCATGCATATTAGACACCCCCAACTACCTGTGCAGCAGTGCACAATTCTTCTTGAATCAGCTAAACTGCGTGGCGTTTCACCGTCAGTTAACGTTCACCTGCAAACACGATCTCCGAGGGGGCATTCTGCACTTGCGTCTATTACAATCGCTCGCAATCATATTGACATTGATTTACCTGCCCGCTTTCGCGCAACAAAATCCGGCACCTCTAACCGCCGGGCCCCAACCATCGCCATCCCCCTCGCCGACGCCCGTGCCGTTGCCGCCACCAACTGTCAAGATTGACGACTACCGCGCGCCGGCCGGACGCATTATTGGCACAGCACTGACAAGCAATCGAGCTTATCAGAGGCTCGCGCACCTGACCGACCACATCGGTAATCGTCTCAGCGGCTCGAAAAGTTTAGAACGCGCGATTGAGTGGGCCATCGCCGAGATGAAAAGCGACGGACTTGATAATGTGCGCGCCGAAAAGGTAATGGTGCCACACTGGGTGCGCGGCGAAGAGAGTCTCGAAATGATCAGTCCCACTCCGCAAAAACTGTTGATGCTGGGATTAGGCAATAGCGTCAGCACGCCACCTGAAGGCATCGCAGCAGAAGCGATTGTCGTGCACAGCTTCGACGAACTCGACGCACTGGGGGATCTGGCACGCGGAAAGATCGTCGTCTACAACGTGCCGTTTACTAGTTACGGTGAAACAGTTCGCTACCGCTCGTCGGGTGCTTCACGCGCGGCTCGCTATGGGGCGGTCGCTGCACTCGTGCGCTCAGTCACCCCCGTGAGCCTTCAAACCCCGCACACCGGAGCGATGGCTTATGACGAGAAACAACCGAAAATTCCCACTGCCGCCATCACCATCGAAGGGGCTGAGTTGCTGCAGCGAATGCATGATCGCGGCGACCATCCTATGTTACGGCTCAAGATGGAAGCCAAATTTCTGCCCGATGCCGAGTCGGCCAATGTCGTCGGGGAAATCAAGGGTTCGGAGAAGCCCGACGAAGTTGTTCTGGTTAGTGGGCACTTTGATTCGTGGGATGTGGGCCAGGGTGCACACGACGATGGCGGCGGCGCTATCATGTCTTGGGAGGCCGTGAGACTGCTCAAAGAACTCGGGCTGAGACCGCGCCGCACGATCCGGGTTGTGCTCTGGACCAACGAAGAGAACGGCGGGCGCGGCGGCAATGGTTATCTGGAGGCACATCGCGCTGAACTTTCGAAACACATCCTTGTTATCGAGTCTGATTCTGGTACTTATCGGCCTGAGGGATTCGGCCTTGCCACCGCCGCTCCTCCCCAGGCGCGTGCCAACCTTCAGGAGATCGTGAAACTCCTGGCTGGCATCCGTGCGGATCGCGTAGCCGCGAATGGCGGCGGCGCAGACATTACTCCGATGATGCGCGAGGGTGTCGTCGGCGCGAGTCTCGACGTGGATGGCACGCACTACTTCGACATTCACCATACGCCGGCAGACACTCTAGACAAAATCAACCCGCAAGACCTCGCACTTTGCGTCGCAGCGCTAGCGGTCGTTGTCTACACGGTCGCCGACATGCCGCAAGCACTTAAGTGAGACAACGGCGCATTCAAATAATGATCGCGCTTACAATCGGCACAGAGCTACTAGTGAAAATCATGATTTGAAGAGAGGAAATTTGTTATGACAAAGAAACTCAGACAGGCTTTCACGTGGCAACGAATCCTCCACCCAGGCGGCTTGCTCTTTTTCGCTGTTGCTCTCGCTTTCGCATTGGCGGTGGCAACTCCAGCCAAGGCCCAGAAGAGCGCAAAGGGAGAGTCGCGGTTTACGAAGCTTGATCTGGGATCGGGGGTCGACCCCGCGCGCATCCATTATGTGAACTACGGCAACGGCAGCGAGGCGCTGGTCCTGATTCACGGGTGGACGTGCAACCTGGATAACTGGCGCGACCAGTTTCCCGACTTCGCGAAGCGCAATCGCGTGATCGCGATCGATCTTCCCGGCCACGGCCAGAGCGATAAGCCTCAACAGATTCAAGTTGAGATCCCTAACGGTCGGGCCCTTGCTCCGGTTAACTACAACATGGATCTTTTCGCGAGAGCGGTTGATGCCGTCATGCGGGATGCAAAGGTGAAGCGGGCGGTGCTGGTTGGTCACAGTATGGGAACGCCCGTCGCCCGGCAGTTTTATCGAAACTATCCCGAGAAGACGCTCGGGATTGTCATTGTTGACGGTCCGTTGCGGCCGTTTGGCGATAAGGCGACGATGGATGCCCTGATTGCTGGTTTTCGTGGCCCAGGCTACCAGGAGTCTGTGGGAAAGATGTTTGCCGGCATGTTTGGTCCAAGTCTTTCGGCCGCAGCACAGGAGCGAATTAAGGCTTCGCTTCTGAACACACCGCAGTACGTTTTGGTGAGCGCGATGGAAGGAATGGCTGACACTTCGATTTGGGGAGAAGACAAAATCAACGTGCCGGTGCTGGCGATTATGTCCAAGAGCCCGTTTTACGGGCCCGATCTTGAGCAACGTTATCGCAGCATTGCGCCGAACCTGGATTTCCAAATCTGGGATGGTGTGGGCCACTTCATCATGATGGAAAAGCCGGTGAAGTTTAACGACACCGTGTTGGCGTTTTTGAATAAGAATAAGTTGTTGGAAAAATGAAACGTTTCGAGTTTCGCGTTTCGCATTTCGAGTTGTAGCGAGCGACGTTTCATTCAGCTTTTGTCTGTCTAATCTGATCTCGTATCCGCAGATTACACAGGCGCAGCTTCCAGCCGCAATAAATGAACTAGTGAAAGAAAGCATTCAACCAGCCTGCGAAGCTGGCAGACAGAGTAACAGCCCCAGGCGAGGGCGCAGCCGAGCCTGGGGACATGCAAGCTAGGACCAGCCCGAGCCCACGAAGTAGGCGACAGAAGGAACATCCAAGAAAAAAGGCGGGATTGATCACAATGAATCTTCATAACTATTTACTCGGCATCTGTCGCCAGCTACGCAGGCTCAATTAGGTTTTACTCCTGTGACCCCAGGCTCGGCTTTGCCATCGCCTGGGGCTATCACTCTGTCCGCCAGCTTCGCAGGCTAGTTGGATGGGAGAATAAGATGGATCAAGACAAAACATTGCGGGAACATTTGCGGAAGTTGCTTGACTGGGAAGATGCCCATGTAAACTTCGATACGGCGGTCGAAGGTATCCCACACGCAGTAAGAGGTGTCATACCTGAACGACTTCCCCATTCTCCCTGGCAACTCATCGAGCACCTTAGACTCACGCAGCTCGATATACTGCACTTCTGCCGTGACTCCGCTTATGTTCAGCCGGCGATGGAGCATTATTGGCCTCCAACTGCCATGCCGCCTAACGACGAGGCGTGGGAAGAAAGTATTGAAGCATTTCGTCGCGATCGTGAGGCCCTGAAAGAGCTTGCTGTTGATAACTCGATGAATCTTTTTGCTCGTATACCGCATGGAAGCGGTCAGACATATCTTCGTGAGCTGCTGCTGGTTGCCGATCACAACGCCTACCACGTTGCACAACTGGTCACCGTGCGCCGCGCGCTTGGCGTGTGGACGTAGCAGTGGGCGGTGGGCAGTGGGCGGTAAGCAGTAGGCAGTAGGTAGTGCGCGGTGGGCGGTGGGCATCCAGAAGTCAGAAGTCAGAGGTCAGGTCAGGTCGGCAACCAGCTTCGCTCGTAAATCAAAAATCACGAATTGAAATCGCATGACTCCAAATCAAAACATGAGCACTAAGTTTCGCGCGGCCTTGCAAACCGAATTACCGATCTGGGTTCAGAAAGGCATCGTATCCGAAGAAACTGCAAAGCAGCTCGCAAGCATGTATCAACTCGATAATCTCAAGCACGAGTCTTCGAGCTTGTTGTCGGCGGTCATCTTCACATTAGGCGGCCTGTTACTCGGCGGCGGCTTGATTAGTTTTGTCGCCGCGAATTGGGAATTTATTTCCACTCCCATCAAACTCGCGCTTCTCTTCTCCGCTCTGTTGAGTTTTCACATTATTGGGTTCTGGCTCTGGCAAGGAAAGAATTGGCGGCGCCTGGGTCACGCTCTTATCTTCTGCGGCTGTCTGGTTTTCGGCGCAAACATAGGTCTGGTCGCGCAGATCTTTCATGTCAGCAGCAACTGGTACGCAGGATTCGGAGCCTGGGCCTTCGGCTCGCTGGTGATGGCCTGGGCCATCCGTAGCTGGATAATCGGCGTGCTGGTTCTCCTCACTTCATTCCTTTGGTTCCTCGGCTTTCAGTACGACAATCACGATCAGGCAGCTTTGTTTTATCCACTCATTTTGGCCGTCTCTTTGCTTCCGCTCGCCTGGATTATTCGTTCGCGAGTGCTCTACACAGGCACACTACTCGGCATCATCACTGCTGCATGTGTTTTGGCCGGCGCTCATGGGGGCGCGCGCCAATTGCTGCTCACAATGGCTGCGGGCGGTATGTTTATGTGGACACTCGGTGAACTCCATCGCGCGGCAGAGTGGCACTCAGAATTTTCAAACCTGGCGGCGGGGTCAGGGTTGAGCGTGTTGGCAGTGGCCGCGTACGTCTGGTCATTTCATGATTTGTGGAATCCATCGGAGTTTGGACCGATGCGATCACAATGGGCAATTTTATTTTTTGTCCTAACAATCGCCACGTCGGTGTTGTTGTGGCAGAAAGGACGACAGCCTCAACTGTGGTTAACTACAGGCGTGCTGGTGGTTGGCGGAATCCTCTGCGCCAGCGCTTTGCTCGCCAGGGCAGACGCAGCGAATGGAGAGTTTCTCTTCACTGTTACCACTAACCTGGCCGCCTTCATCCTGGCGGCGGTTATTATTGGCGCCAGTTTGATTGATGAACGTCGCGCCGTCTTCTGGTTAGGCTCTTTGTACCTGGTGCTGCTTATTCTGTCGCGCTTCCTGGAGTATGAGACATCCTTGTTGGTCAAGTCCGCGGCGTTCCTTGCCTGCGGCGTAGCGGTTATCCTGGCCGGCATAAGTTACGAAAAATACTTGCGCCGCCACATCCGTCGCGTCGCAGCTGAGACAGGAGGAAACGGGATATGAGTAAGCGCAGCCTCTTAGTCGGTTTCGTAGCTGCGGTGGTCGTTCAAGCGTTAATTCTGGTTGCCGTGCCGGCTCGTAAAGTGTTCACGCTGAAGACTGGAAAGACCGTGGTCCTCAAGGTACAACCGGTTGACCCTTACAATGTCTTGAGTGGTTACTATGCGACCGTCAGGTTTGATATCAGCAGCATCGGCGCTTTTCCAAATGCGCAAAAATTGACAGATGGATCGTCAGCCGGCTTCGCAGACGGAAGTTGGTGCTATGCGGTAATTGAGAAAGGCGGCGATGGTATATGGAAGCCAGTATCGCTTGAGCATGAATTACCGGCTAACCTGCCGGATGATCGCGCTGCGCTACTCGGACGAATCGCCTACGGCTGGATCAAATATGGCATAGAAGACTTCTACATTCCCGAAGCAAAGCGCTACTCGCTCTCCGAGGATCTTAGAGGGCATCCCGATAAAGCGCGCGTCGAAGTGAAGGTTGATCGCACCGGCCACGCTGCGCTTGAGCGACTAATGGTTGAAGACCGGATCTATGAATGAACCAGAGCAGTGGGCGGTGAGCGGTGTGGGCGGTGGGCGGTGGGCGGTGGGCCGTGAACAAGTATCCGCAGATTTCACGGCGCGGCTTGCGCCGCAACCGATGACCTGCTAGCTCCGGAGGAGCCGGATGTTTATAGACTTGTGTAGGACCCCGATACTTGGAGCTCCATAGGAGCGAAATGTTTCGGTTAATAACGAATCGGATCAGGCAACATTCCGCTCCTCTGGAGCGGGAATCTAATAGAGCCAGCGATCTATAAACATTACGTCCCTCCGGAACTCTTTCAATCTTGACCAATTACTCCGCGGCTCTGAATTCGTAATGGCTAGTTTTGTTGAAGGCGTTCGATAAACTTTAGTTTGCCGTGACTCAGCGACAAGCTAAAAGCTTAGCGGACATCAAACTGATCCACTACTTGTCAGCGGTTGAACTTCCCGTAGTCGACGCTCGAGAAAGCGGCGTTCGCTTTCATTAGTAACTAGCGTAAGCGCTCGCGCGTAGCTTTCCGCGGCCTCTACATAGGATCCAACCCGGCGCAGCAGATCGGCACGTGCAGCATGCAACAAATGATAGCCGTCTAGATCGCCGGCAGCGGCAAGCTCATTGACGAGCGCGAGTGCCGGTTGAGGACCATCCACCATTGCGACCGCCACCGCGCGGTTAAGCGAAACGATTGGTGAGGGCTGCAAGCGCTCGAGGTTATCGTACAGCCGGACGATCTCAGGCCAGTCTGTTTCTTCAGGTCGGGTCGCCTGACAATGCTCGGCCGCGATCGCCGCCTGTAGCGCGAACGGCCCGCGCCCGCCACGCAGCGCTTCTGCAACGAGTGGCAGGGCCTCGGCAATCTGACGCCTGTCCCAACGGCTTCGGTCCTGCTCTTCGAGCACAACGAGATTACCGGCCTCATCGAGACGCGCATCGCGCCGCGAATCGTGAAGCAACATCAGCGCGAGGAGAGCCGTTACTTCGGCGGGCGGCTGCGGCGACATTAACTTCCTCACCAGGCGCCCAAGCCGGATAGCCTCGGCGCAGAGATCGTTTCTCACCAGCGGCTCGCCTCGAGTTGTCGTATAGCCTTCATTGAACACAAGATAGATTACGGTCAACACTGCTTCGAGACGCGCGGGCATCTCATTCGTATCCGGTACCGTATAAGGAATTCCCGCGTCCCGTATTTTGCGTTTCGCGCGCACAAGCCGCTGCGCCATCGTCGTCGGCGGCACAAGAAACGCCCGGGCGATCTCTTCAGTCTGGAGGCCGCACAACGTACGGAGTGTCAGCGCCACCTGCGCTTCGAGTGCAAGCGCCGGGTGGCAGCAGGTGAAAATAAGCCGAAGCCGGTCGTCGGCAATTTCGTCCGTGAGGTAGTCAGGCTCCTCGGATGTTTGATACAACCCGGAGGCAGCGTAAGATTCAACCTTTTCCTTGAAGCGTGTCTGGCGGCGGAGGCGGTCGATCGCCTTGTGGCGAGCTGTTTGGATGATCCACGCGGGTGGGGAATCGGGTACGCCCGAGTCACGCCACTGGTCCACAGCGGCCGCAAAGGCTTCCTGCGCCGCCTCTTCAGCAAGATCGAAATCGCCAAAGGACCGGATCAGGGTGGCAACGATCCGGCCCCAGTCGGAGCTATAAACCGTCTGAACGGCCGCGTTGGCTTCTAAGGGCATGTCTCATGGTAAATAATTTTCCGGCGAGGTGTCGATCCGGGCGCTCGCCGTTCGACTTATTTGTAGAGGGAAACAATATGAAATACATGTTGCTGGTTTATCTCGATGAGCAGGTTCTCAGCGAGGAAGAGCGGGAGCACTGTTATGTAGAATCGGCGCAGCTCACGCAGGATCTCAACGCAAAGGGCCAGTATTTAAGCGCCAGCCCGCTGCATCCGGTGGCCACCGCAACCAGTGTTCGGGTGCGCGACGGTAAACGGCTCGTGACCGACGGCCCATTTGCGGAAACACGCGAACAACTCGGGGGCTTTTACCTAGTCGAGGCCAAAGATCTCGACGAGGCGGTCGGCATCGCCGAGCGAATTCCACCGGCGAGATTCGGCACTATTGAAATCCGGCCAGTGATGGAAATCGCGGGCCTGCCAAAGAAGCGTTCTGATTGATCCAGATGGAAATATTTCCGGCGGGGGTCGATCCAAATATTCCTCAGTCGACTTACTGGCAGAGGTACGCACATGAAATACATTTTGCTGGTTCACCACGACGAACAGGTCCTCGAGAGGCTGGGCGAGAATGAGTTGCTGCAAATGCGAGAAGAGTCCGTACAACTCGCAAACGAGATCAACTCAATTGGGCAGTACCTGGATGCCGCACCGCTGCACCCAGTTTCGACTGCGACTTGCGTTCGGGTACGTGACGGCAAACGCTTCGTGACCGATGGCCCATTTGCGGAGACCCGCGAACAGTTGGGCGGCTACTTCTTCATTAGCGCCATGAATCTCGACGAAGCCCTCGGCATCGCCGGGCGGATTCCCGGGGCGCGCATTGGCACTGTTGAAATCCGACCGGTGATGGAAATCCCTGGCCTGCCGGCGGATAGTTATGGGAAAGAGATCAATGGTTTCCCCCACTGGTGAGGGATCAGAGTCTTTCAGAGCGACTGAAAACCTAGAGAGGAGCAGACCACGATGACGATGATCGATTCCCTGATTACAGAGTTTGAGCGCGAAGTGCAGACGACGCGCAAGCACCTGGAGCGGCTGCCCAACGACAAATTGGACTGGCGTCCCCATGAAAAGTCGTACACGGCAGGGGCGCTCGCGTCACACATTACTGATCTCCTTAGCTTCGCCGATTTGATATTCAACATGGATGAGGTTGACTTCGATCCAGCCGTACATAAGCCTTACCAGGCCAAGTCCGTTGACGATCTTCTTAAGACCTTCGACAGCAACGTCGCCAAAGCCAGGCAAGCGCTGGCAGGAATTGCGGACGCGAACCTGATGCAGCAATGGCGCTTCAAGGTGATGGGGAGGTTGCTGTTTGAAAGGCCCAAAGCCGCCGCTTTCCGAGACTTTACTTTAAGCCACCAAATCCATCACCGCGGTCAGTTTTCCGTCTACCTGCGCTTGCTCAACGTCCCCGTGCCCAGTACTTACGGCCCAACTGCAGATGAGCCATTCTGAGTATGGGGAAAGGATATCTGATATGTCATTGAAACTGTAAAGCGAGCCTACGAGCAGCAATAGCTGAACGGAAAGCGGGGGAATATGAGACCAGTAGATGATTTGAATTCGATTCGATATCCGATTGGCCGGGTGACCATCGTGACGGACGTCACCCCGGACGATCGCAAAAGGTGGATCGCACAGATGGCAGATGCTCCGACAAGATTGCGAGCGGCGTTAGAAGGGCTATCTGACTCGCAACTTGATCAGCGCTATCGCGAGGGAGGCTGGACATTGCGTCAGGTCGCGCATCATCTGGCAGATGAGCACCTAAACGCCTTCGGCTATTTCAAAAAGGCCGCGACGGAACAGGATCCGGCGGTCAACGTGTATGATGAACCACGTTGGGCAGAAACGAAAGATGCTCGCGAAGCACCGGTTGAGTTGTCGCTTGATCTACTAACGGCATTGCATGCGCGATGGGTTATCCTGCTGAATTCTCTCGACCAAAAAGATTTTGCTCGCGCCTATCAGCATGGACGACGTGGAAGGGTTTCTCTTGACGAGGGCATTCAGCTTTACGCGTGGCATGGCCGTCACCACACGGCTCACATCACAGGACTGCGGGACCGTGAAGGCTGGTGATCCGTTACTGAGCTTACTAACAGCTTGCAGAACTGGAATCAGGAAGGAGAAGAACATGCTCCAAACAACGAAATCAGGCAAAAGCGTTACACCAAAAGATGTGGAGGAGTATCTGGCGGGTTTGCCGGAAGAACCGCGAGCCACGCTCGAGAAACTTCGCCAGACAATCAAGAGCGTCGCTCCCGAAGCCACCGAGGTGATCAGCTACCAGATCCCAACGATCAAACTCCGTGGGCGAGGGCTCGTGGCCTTTGCCGCATTCAAGAATCACTGCAGCTTGTTTCCCATGAGTATGGCCGTAATAAGAGCGCACCAGGACGAACTACAGTCATTCTACACATCCAAGGGGACCATCCGCTTTACCGTCGGCAAGCCCCTTCCCGCCACGCTTGTGAAGAAGCTAGTTAAAGCGCGCATCAAAGAGAATGAAGCACGCGCCAAGAAGTGAATCGCTTTGACGTTTATTTGTGTCCTGGACAGGGAGCAAAAGGAGAAAGCCTATGAATATGAACCGGGCCAGACAGGTCACATACTTCCTGCTTCGTGTCGTGGCGGGTTTGTTGTTCCTCCAGTCTGGAGGCTTAATTTTGTTTGGTTGGTTTGGCGGAATTCCGGGTCAGCCTGGAAGACCATCGCTCCTGTCTCAGATGGGCATTGGCGGAGTGCTCGAGTTTGTTGGCGGTATCTTGATCATGCTGGGTCTCTTCACCCGGCCCGTCGCCTTCATATTGTCAGGCATGATGGCCGTCGCCTATTGGCAGTTTCATGCGCCAAACAGCGCGTGGCCGCTGGAGAACCAGGGCGTGCCCGCCATTCTGTTTTGTTTCATCTTCCTTTACATGGCAACGCAGGGGGGCGGTGATTGGAGTCTTGACGCGCTACTTCAACGCAGACGGGCGCGTGAAACAAGCGTTAGTTATGCTTCCTGACTTCCACTCGCGGCTGCCGCTTCCGGCGCGACACTACGTTCGGGCCGCGCATACTTATCTAGTCCGAATCCAAGAAAGATCGTGGCCACGATAAACGCCGACGAGAAAAAATATGGCGACGATACACCAAGCGAATCAAACGACCAGCCAAAGAAGAGCGGCGCGACGATGCGAGCGACGCCGCCATACGTCTGTTGCATTCCCATGTAGAGGCCGCGCTGCCGGGGCGCAATAACTCGCGACAAGAGAGCCGTCACGCACGGAAAGGTGAACGCCGTACCCAGCGGGATCAGCGCCACCGCAATTGCCAGCATCGCCAGATTTCGCGACAACGGCATCCCGACAACGCCAGCCGCCAGGAGCATGAGCCCCAGGCGCGACAGATTTGCCTCGCCCAGCCAATCGACCATGCGTCCCAGGAGGAGCACTCGCGCAAAGACAGAAATAGAGCCAACATACATGAAGAAGTAGCCGATTGTCTGTTCAGTCACCTGAAAGCGCGCGTTGAGAAAGAGGGCGAGCACCGAGAAGCTTCCCTGAAAAGCGCCGATGGCGATAGCGTAAATCCAGATTAGACGCGACGACGCTTCACTCGAATGAGAGATGACGCGCCAAATCGCCTGACGCGAAGTGCGACTAACCTCTCCTTCCCTGGGCTGTTCGTTCAAATCTCGGGATTCGGTTAGATAGCGTGCTGCAAAGGCCATGTTAAGTAGACAAAGCGCCGCCGCCAGGATTCCCGGCGCCGCATGGCCCATTTGTAACGTCCCCGGTCCCGGCAGGAGGTCGCGTTTGCCCAATGTGATCGCGAATGAACCGAGCACTGGCCCAAGGGCCACGCCAAGGTTAGTTGTGGCCGAAAGCCATCCGAGCGCGCGGGCCCGGTCCTTTGGATCGGTGGAGTCAGCCACATAAGCCTGAATAACGCCCACAGTTCCCCCGCCTGCGCCTTGCACAATGCGCGAAAGAAACAACACGAACAGCGAGTGGGCGAAGCCAAAAATCAGATAGGCCACCGCGGATGCGCCCAACGCGATAAGCAATGCGGGCCGTCGTCCCACTCGATCGGAAAACCGGCCCCACATCGGCGCGCTCAAGAGTTGTGCGACGGTGAAAGCGGCCACGATGAATCCGGAGATGATTCCGATTCCAAAGTGCATGCCGAGCACGTCAACCCCGGTCCCGCCCAGCGTCTTTACATAAAACGGCAAGAGCGGAATGATCATCAGCAGGCCCACCATGTCCACGAACGCCGTGGCCATCAGCGTGAACAGTTTTGCCGGGATCTTCCGCACTTCCCTCCAGAGCACATAGAGGAGCCCAATCGCGATCGCCGCGAGCAAAATGCGCACGATGGGCGAATGAAACGATTGGGCAATGTTCTGCTGGATCAACATTTCAACTGGAAGCCTTCGAGATGCGTCCTTAATCAACGCTGGGGCTTGTCCGTGTTAAGACCAAACATAATACACCAGCGTCCGTCTTCACCGGCTGGCGATCCCCTGGCACACATGAACAATCAACACAGAAACATGGTGCGTGGCATGATCGCCGACGCACCATGCAAAAAGCCGTACTCCTGATTGCAAATTAAGCGGATTCACCCAAGCAAGATCACTCGACAATTCTTAGGTGTCTTTCTTCCGGACAAACCCGCTTCGATTCGCCGCCGAAGATTCAGATTGAACCAATAGCCGGAACGTTTGGTCACTTGCAGTCGGAGGGTCCGGGACTCATCGGGAGCGACTTGTTGGTTTCCAGCAAAGTTTTCAGACCGGAAATTACAACCGGCCAACCAAACGATACGCTTTCAAACATTTCTGAATTGAGTTGAGCCGGCGCACTGATCGGTAGGCGAACTCTAAGAAGTGTCGCCCAAGCGGCGATGGGTCTCTGACCTCCGGTGCGCGGTAAGTCTGTGACTTACCGCGGAACTGTCCAACAAAACTTTTCCGGTCTATGACCGGAACTCAAGGTCGGAGACCTATGAATCTCACGGAGGCCCGCGGCAAGTCGGAGACTTGCCGCGCATCGGCGGTCACAGACCTTACGAGACTTGCCGCGCATCGGCGGTCACAGAGCTTACGAGACTTGCCGTGCGTCGACTGTGACTGACCTTACGAGACTTGCCGCGCGTCGGCGGTGACTGACCTTACCTGACTGGAGGCGCAGGTCATCTCACTGCTTGAGTCCCTTCATTATCTCAGCATGGGCCTCAACTATTTCCGTTGTTTGTTCCGGGTTGGGTTCGAGGGACCAGTTGTCGTGGTCCCAGGTGCCGCCGAGGATGATGCCGTCGCGGCGCGGAAACATGTACCCGCTGCTCAGATAACAGTAGTCAATCTCCGGTTGCGGCAGCAGCACTTCCAGTTGCCTGGCGACCCGGTCGCATCTGGCATTGTGGGTCGATGAATGTGGAACCGGGAGCGTCAACGCCGCATGTATCACTTCTCCTCGAGCACGGACAAAATATTTCCCGCCGGGTCTTTGAACCAGGCGATGTTTGGTCCCTCGTTACCGCGACTAATGCCCTGCTCGTCTGTTTTGATTTCGGGTTGGTCGTACCGTTCGAAACGGACGCCGCGCTTAGTAAGTTCTGCTACGGCGGCCTCGATATTCTCGACCGGGAAATTTAGTATCGTGAAAGTAGCTGGAGTGTGATTGGGTTTCGGATAAACTAATATCACCGTCCCGCCGGCGATGTTCAGTTGCAATAGACCCATGGGTGCGTCAGACACATCAAGCCCCAGCGTTTGACCGTAAAACTCTTTTGCTTTTTGCAGATCATTTACCGAAAAACCGGAAAATGCTTTGCTGTTTTTTAACATGAATTCCTCCCTCTGTGAGCCACAATTCTTCCTTATGTCCGATAAGCTTTAGCTTGTCACCGTTTAATTACATCGAGGTCTGAGTCAAAGCTAACCCCACGGGATATGCATGGTTCTTCATTGAAGTTTCCTTGCCACTTCGATAATTTGTTCGGGCCGCGCACGAACCCAGTAGTTTTCCGTAAGGTTTATCCAGCGCACAGTGCCTGTCGAGTCCACCAGAAACTCGGCCGGCCTGGCAACGTCCTGCCCGCCGATTCCTGCGCCCGCGTGAACCAGATCATAGCGGCGGATCACTTCCGCCTTTGGATCAGAAAGAAACGTGAAGGTGTACCCCGCCTTCTGCATAAGATCGCTCGAGACCGCGGGAGTGTCTACGCTGATCGCCACCGGACGAATCCCAACTTCCTCCAACTTATCCAAACTGCGCTGAATGCTCCGCAACTCGGAGTTGCATGACGGTCACCAGTAACCCCGGTAAAAAACCAACAGCACACCCTTGGGCGCTTTTCCGTTAACTTGTGCAGAGCTCAGTTCGGCAAGCGAGACTGCCCTGCCATTCGTATCGGAAAGACTGAAGTCCGGCGCCTCTTGGCCCGCTTGCGGAGCGCCATGAGAGGCGGGTAAGCGCCGTCCACCAATAAAGGTGGCGAAGATAAAGAATCCGAGAATCGCGACGCTGAGAGTAGCCAGAATTGAACCGACGATCTTTGATAGCGTGGGACGTGATCGTACCGGTGCAAACGCTCGTCGCAATCCAACCAGCAAGAGCACCGCCGCCATTCCGAATAGCAGCAGGTTGACCCAGGGAAAATCGCGTGTGACCGGAAACTGGACGAAGATCAAGAAGTAACTGAAAAATGCAACCAAGCTAAGCAGGAAGCCTGCCCAGATGGGCCAGTTGAATCGTAGGGTCTTCATGAAAATCCTCTTAACGCGAAATAACGCGAAATCCTCGTGGCAACTAGTTTGGTTAGCGGTCCGGACCAGCGCCTGCCGCTACTACTGCCCGGGCTGTTCGAGCGTCCAAACCTCGATCGCGCCGCCTGCCTGCGCACACGGAGTCTTCGAAACCAACTCAATGACTTCGTTCGGGTCTCCGGCGTCGATAAGGTAAAAGCCAGCCAGTGGCAACTTAGTCCCGGCGAAGGGACCATCGGCTATAGTCACTTTGCCGTTCGGAGCGCGCACTGTCGTGGCCGTCTTAACCGCGGCGACTATGTTGCCGCTCTTGCGTATCACCTCGTCCTGTGCAAGGAGGGTGTCCTGCTCGCTCTTGGATCGAGCGTACCAATCCTTCTCGTCACCGTATGCCAGGCATAGATACTTCATTCGTCTCCCTCATTTGCTGTTGACGCGGCACACAACTTCACAGGGTAATGCTGTGTGGATATTCAACTGAAGTGTGTGCCGCTGTCCCAACACAACCACACCGTCACGACTTGCCTTGTTTTTGAATCTGAGCGCGCAGGCGTTCCTCCTGCGCCCTC
>JBKOZZ010000063.1:0-51993 GCA_046726155.1 Acidobacteriota bacterium | reverse complement strand
TAATCCCTGAAACATAAAATAGTAGCAAGCGCTGACTGCCAACAATTGAGGCAGGTATTTCGACGCCAGCATCGCGCCAAACGCCGCCGCGGACGCCCAATAGAATTTTTCAGGACGGCGATGTGGCTCACTTTCTGCGATGCGTTGGCCTCGCAGCCAGAAAATGTTGGCCAGCAAAAAGAAGAACAATAAGAATGTGTCCTCCTTAGCAATGCGATTAAATCCGATGGCCATGGGATCAAAAGCCCACAACGCTGCCGCGATTAATCCGACTTCAGCGCCGAACAATTCAGCGGCAAGCAGGTAAACAAGAATGGCGGTAAGCGCGCCGAAGATTGTGCTCGGTATGCGCAGAGCCGTTTCAGGTGAGATGGGCCTGTGCCCGCCCAGGGAAGGAATGGTGTTCCATTTATCTGCCAGTACCAGGCTGCCGGTTTGCAACGCTTTCATGAGCAGCGGGTGCTCGCTGTTAGCCGAGGTCAAACCATGCTCGCGATAGTCTGCCACCGCCTGTAGTTTGTTGAGTTCGTCTTCACTCAAGCCCTCAACGCTCAGATTCGATACACGGAAACCGAATCCCACCAAAACGAGCACCGCCAGGCTTCCGATGAGCAAAGCCCTGCTTATCGAAACTAAACCTCGATCCGCAAAAAGGTCAGGCCTGAGGCCTGCTGTAACTATGGCGTCAGCTCTACTAACCAATGTTTTCGTCCCTCAGTTTTCCTTGTTGACTAAAGTGGCGCCCGGGATGGACAAAGGCGTCCGGCAAAAGGGGCAAGCGTAACGCGATTCAAACACCTGCGCAACCTGGTGTCAGAACAGTAGTGCTGATATTCAAATTGAGTCGTTGGCCGGTCGCTACTGCTTCCCATTCTGATGTAACGAGTTGCGCTGGCTGAATAATGACACCAGCTTGAATCAAACTGCCTGTAATGCCCCCAAAAACGGTTTCCTAACTGGTTATGAAGGCTTGCAATTCTGCCTGAAATCAGCGAATATTCGCCCGTTTGTACCCTTGATTGCGCAGCGGCCGACGCTCTAGTAGGCTAGACTTGGACTTGATTGTCCGCCGCGCAAGTCTTGCGCGCTCGCTAAATCCAGAGAGGAAACAACATGGCAGAAATTCAGGAGAACCTTGAGCCGGGAAGCTCCGCGCAACCCTTCCGCATAGATCAAAAGCTTCATCAAATACTTTACAAAGCGGAAGCCGCCCCTAAGCTTGAACCAATGCCGGCAGAAGTATTGCCGGAACCAGTTTATCCGCAAAAACCTGACCCCGTGCCGATGACCAGAAAGGAATATCAGAAGTTCAACGCTATCCGGACGTGGAAAAGTTGGGGCTCTCCTTATTTCAAATCACGATGGCACAGCGGCGAGTTGCGCCCGATCATTCCTTACCTGTTCACCGAGTGGAAGTGCAATCTTGATTGCCACTATTGCTGGTCTTACAACAACGCTGTTAAGGGCATGACGGAAGACGTCGCCAAGCGCTCCATCGATTGGATCCATTCAATTGGTTCACGCGTGTTGGCGTTGATGGGTGGCGAGCCGCTGCTGCGGCCGAAGTTTATTCACAAGATCGTTGACTACAGCGCGAAGCGAGACATCTTCGTCTACTTGCCAACCAATGGTCGCTTGATGAAGCCGGACGTGATCGATCGTCTCGGCGATGCGGGTATTGCGACGTTTAATCTTGCGGTTGATTCGGTCAAGGAGCGAAAGTCTCTGCCGAAAGCGCTGGATCCGATCCGCCCTTACTTCGATTACCTGGTAAAGCGCCAGCATCACTACGGCTACTCGGTCATGTTTAATATCAACATCTGCCATAACAATATGGATGATGTTAAAGAGTTGACGGAGATCGCTCACGACAACGGTATCGCCACGGATTACCACGTGAACGAAACACCGATGATGGAGCAGACCCACTTCAAGCACCTCAATGAAAATCAAACCTATCTGACGCCCGACGATTGGCCGAAGGTTGATGCTTTGCTCGACTACCTGCAAGACCTGCGCGTCAATCATGGTTACAAGATGGCGAACCCGACGCAGCATATGGAAGATATGAAACTGCTCATGCGCGGCCAGGTTCCACCCTGGCAATGTCGCGCCGGTCAGAATTCGCTAATCATCCGCACGGACGGTTCGCTGGCGCCGTGCTTCCCGATGTATTCGGCCACCCACGATTGGGGCACCGTCGGCAACCACAAGTTTGATGTGAAGCAGTTGGATGAGATGAAGGTTGAATGCACCAAGCATTGCCTCTCGACCTGTAACTACATTCTGGGGTATTGCTACGACAACATGCGCGTGATCTCCTGGGGACTCAAGCAGGCGCTGCATGGATTCAAAGGAGCAAGTAACGGCTTCTAGGTGCTTCGCGTAACTAGTGCAAAATGGAAAACCGGAGTCATTTCGCGATGGCTCCGGTTTTTTGTAACTCGGAGTAGGCACCAAACGGAGCTGCTAAAGATCGTTACGTAATTCGTCCGCCTCGCATCGTGAGTATACCGACGACCACGTTTACGCCCACTCCGATTGCGATCGCAATCCAGTATTTACGTTTGCTCACGCCGTTCTTGAAGCGAAGCAACGTGAAGATGCCGAGCGGGATCCAGATGAAAATTGACGACCACAAGCCCGGTCCGTAACGAAGAATGGTCAGAGCCGTTACGGTGTGAGTGATGCCGTTGACCAGTACGATTGCTCCCAGAATGACCAACATCATCTGCGGAAAGTTGAAATGGCGCGCGAGTATTACGCCGATTGTTACGAGGACAACTCCTACGCCCTGGGCCACCAGAAACCTGGTGGTCGACATATGTACGCCTCTCAGCCGGAGGATGTAAGCTGGGTAACCTTCGCCGCCCCAATACTCTTCCGCGATATGGATCAGATAAGTAATGGGAAATACCCACGACCAAAAATTGATCGCCGCGGAGGATGGGGGGCTTGGTTGGTTGGGCATAATAAGTGATTGATCTCGAAGAAGACTGACTGTTATATCAGGGCTGTCAATATGAGCTGGGTTCTACACGTCTGTGATAGTGTCAACTTTATGGAGTGCGGTGACCTGTCACCGCTTTGGCCTGCGGTGGCCTGACGCCGCGGTTCGTTGGAAGCTTATAACGAATAGGGTTGCGACAGGTCGCGACTGACCAAAGCGCTGAAGCGGGGTCCCCGACCGGGCAGCCCGCTGGGGGCTTGTCAGGTCAGCGCACTTTAAAGAGTTACCGCCTGCTGGACGGCTTAACCTTCATCAAAATGGATTCGAAAAAGACCTCCACATCCACCGCCCAGCCAGCCCCAGAACTTGTCCGCGGCTTAGGTCTTTTTGACGCCACTATGATCGTGATGGGTGGAATTATCGGATCCGGAATCTTCATGAATCCCTACGTTGTCGCCCGTCAGGTCACGACGCCGTTCCTGATCCTGGCGGTCTGGACTTTGGGTGGACTCATCGCTCTTGCGGCCGCGTTCATCTGGGCCGAGCTGGCAGCACTACGTCCGGAAGTGGGTGGCCAGTATGCTTATCTCCGCGATGCCTATCATCCGTTGGTGGCGTTTCTTTACGGTTGGGCCCTACTGCTCGTCATCCAAACGGGCGGCATGGCGGCAGTCGCGGTTACCTTCGCGCGCTACTTTCTAGAACTAACCAGCGTGCCAGTCGCTGATTGGATGGTCGCCCTCGCGGCGCTTGCTAGTTTGACTGTAATCAACTGTCTTGGTGTTCGCGCCGGCGGCTCGGTGCAAAGCTTACTAATGGTCCTGAAGATCCTTGCGATTCTCGGGCTTATCTTTTGCGGACTCTTTCTTGCCGGACCGGCTGTGAAATCAACAGAAGGGGCGACAGGTGCCTTCCTGGATCGCCCAGTCTCGTTCAATCTCCTTACCGCGATAGGTGCTGCAATGGTGCCGGTGTTGTTTGCTTATGGTGGCTGGCAAACCGCCAGCTTCGTCTCAGGAGAAATACGGGAGCCGCGAAAAAATCTGCCTCGCGCACTCATCATTGGCGTGGCCGGCGTCGTCATGCTCTACCTGGCCGTAAACTTTGTATGTGTGCGCGTGCTCGGAGTTTCGGGCCTCGCCAACACAACGACGCCTGCGTCGGATGTAATGCGGATCGCGCTGGGCCCGGCCGGAGCTCGCGCAATTGCCGCCGGCATCGCGATTTCAACACTCGGTTTTCTCAGCCAGGGCATACTGACCGCGCCACGCGTTTATTTTGCAATGGCTGAGGACGGCCTTTTCTTCAAGAGTGTTGGCCGTCTGCATCCGAAGACAAAGGTCCCTATTCTGGCGATCGTTTTGCAGGGAGTGTGCGCGATCGCGATTGCGCTTTCAGGCCGCTATGAGCAGATTCTTAACTATGTGGTGTCGGTAGACTTCATATTCTTCGGCGCTACCGCAATGTGCATTTTCGTGTTTCGGCGACGAATGAAGTGGACGGGTGACGCGGCTCCGAAAACAGACAATGCGGAGAGGCTTATTGCCAGCGTGCCCGGACACCCAGTTACGACCGCGCTGTTTGTCGCCGTCTGTTGGCTCGTGGTAATCAATACTGTCTACCGTTACCCCAGTAACACACTGCTGGGCTTGGTGATTCTGCTCGCGGGAATTCCCGTCTTCTTTTTCTGGCGTAGGAGAAATACGCGATGACTGCCATTCGTGAAACGAGAGCTTCGGAATACATGCATTGGGCCAAGACACGTTCGAACGCGCGCTTTAACCTTGCCACCAGCGGGCTCGCGAATTTGAAGCTGGAGGAGTTGCCGGTCTCGCTTGATCATCTCGAGATTACAGGAGAAGCCGGCTATGGTTATCAGCCTTTGATACGTTCGTTGGCTGATAGGTACAGTGTCGCTGATGATTGTGTAGTTACAGCGGCCGGAACTTCGTTTGCCAATCATCTCGCGATGGCAGCGTTGATCAATCCTGGGGACGAGATCCTGCTCGAGAGTCCTGCTTACGAACCGCTACTGGCGCTGGCGCATTATCTTGGCGCCGACGTGAAACGTTTTCAACGCCGGTTTGAGGACGGCTTCAGCATTTCGCCGGCTGAAATTGAGCGGAACCTGAGCTCTCGCACTCGACTCATTGTGATAACTAACTTTCACAATCCCAGCGGAGTTCTAACCCATGATGAAACGCTGATAGCGGTTGGCGAGCTGGCGAGCAAGAGAAACACTCGCGTACTGGTTGATGAAGTCTATCTCCAGATGCTATTCGCCGAGCCACCGCGTACGGCCTTCCACCTGGGAAATCAGTTCATCGTGACGAGCAGCCTGACAAAAGCATTCGGTTTGAGCGGGCTTCGCTGCGGCTGGATCCTTGCCGAGCCGAAACTCGCCCAACGCATGTGGTTGCTGAACGATCTCTTTGCCGCAACTCCGGTACACGCCGGCGAACGGCTGAGCGTGGTTGCGCTTGAACAACTCGCCGGTATTGCAGAACGGGCACAGGTGCGACTCGATAAAAACCGGCAACTCCTAAATCAGTTTCTCGACTCGCGGGCTGATCTGGAAACGGTGCGGCCCTTGTTTGGTTCCATCATGTTTCCCAGAGTAAAGCGGGGGACCGCAGACAGGCTCAGCGATCTGCTAAGGGAGAAGTACGAAACGTCAGTCGTGCCGGGAAGTTTCTTTGGAATGCCTGCCCATTTCCGTATGGGCCTGGGCGGTGATTCTGAAACCCTTGTGCAAGGGCTGGAACGATTAGGGAGCGCGCTCGATGAACTAAAGCGCAAGTAGTTGTGAGTTCAATTTGGGTAGCGTTTGGCAGACACAAGCTGAAGCTTGAACTCTAAACTTCTTGAATTTCAGCTGGCAGACTCTACGACGTCGCTTTTTTCTTCATAGCCGCGAGTTTTAGCCAGAAGTAGAGGCCATCCGCCGCCTCAATGCCGGCTGCTTCAGGCGTGATTCGAATGGGCGTACCATTGGGCCAATTACTCTTCCGCATTCTGCCGCCACCAATTCCCTGGAAGTAAACCTTACCTTTGGTCTGCTTTTTTCCCGTGTGAGGCGCGAGCACGTAATACTCAATCTGAAGATCGTGCGAATTCATGATGATAGTCCCGTTCTGGAAACTATCGATGTCAAACTTCATTAGTATTACAAACGCTTCAGTCTCGTCTTTCGCGCGACCGACCGCCTGGTCTTCTTTCGCGTCTCCAATGGAGGTGGCCTCAATGTTTTCATATTGATTCAGATGCTTGACGAAGCTGGCGAGGATTTGATCTTCAGTTTGAAAATGTTTTGAGGTTGGCTGTCTCGCCACCAGAAGCCGCACTTTGGACGAAAGCTCGCCCAGCGTGGGCGGCTTCGCCAAATCGGATGTTGGCTTTTCAGCGGTAGCGACCGGCGCTGGGGGTGGTGAGCTTACCGTCGCTGAAGGTTTTCCCGCTCGCCGTCCCGACTGCGCTTCTGCTTCCACGGCTTCCAGCGTAATGCCAAATATGAGAACGGCCAGTGCAAAACCCCATTGTTTGTGACTTTGGCGTTTCAATTGGGAAAATAAGTTCATTATGCTTTTTCGGGTCCCCGTGCAGGCGGCTCGCGCGGGGCGACATACTTAAGCCTTGGTCGCCATCGGATTGTCGGTTAGAAGCCAGGCATGGTGCAGAAGGTTGCGTGCCATATTCATGGCTGCGGTTTTTCGTTACTTAACAGGCAGGCTGTAAAGTTTGATAGCGTTCCCGCGCAACACCAGCCGCGCCGGCTCAACCGCGTGGGCACGCGCGATTTCGTGGTCACTCATCATGACGGAACCGGTGCCGAAAAGAATTTTTTCGGGATAAGCCTCCAGCCAGTTGCACAACACCTCGCTAAGCTTGCGCGGGTCCGTTTGTTTGAGGCTCAGAATCACGCGGCGTGAGCCTAACCGTCCTGGAGTAGCTTGATCGCGTCGCGGGCGTAATAGGTGAGAATGAGGTCGGCGCCGGCGCGTTTGATGCTGGTGAGCGTTTCCATCATTACGCGCTGCTCATCGATCCAGCCGTTTTGCGCAGCGGCCTTGATCATCGCGTACTCTCCGGAAACATGATAGGCGGCTGTGGGTAAATCAAATTCCTCGCGTATCGTCTTAAGAATGTCCAGATAACAGGTGGCGGGTTTTACCATCATGATGTCGGCACCTTCGGCGAAGTCGAGTTCAGCCTCACGCATAGCTTCGCGCACGTTCGCGGGATTCATTTGGTATGCACGGCGGTCGCCAAAAGCCGGCGCACTGTCGGCAGCCTCACGAAACGGACCATAAAAACCTGACGCATACTTGACTGCATAAGCCATGATCGCCACCTGATCAAAGCCGGCGTCGTCGAGTGCTTCGCGAATCGCGCCAACCTGGCCATCCATCATTGCCGAGGGCGCAACCACATCGGCGCCGGCTTCAGCCTGACTGATGGCGGTGCGGGCCAACAACTCCAGCGACGGGTCGTTTAATACTTCGCCATCGCGAACCACGCCGCAGTGTCCATGAGAGGTGTATTCGCAAAGACAAGTGTCAGTCATGATCACGAGATCGGGCGCGGCGTTGCGGATAGCCCGCACAGCCTGCTGCACAATTCCTTGCTTGTGATAGGCGCCGGAGCCGGTTTCGTCCTTCTTTTCTGGAAGACCAAACAGGATTAGTCCCTTGACGCCAATCTCACGGGCGGCGGCAGCTTCCTTCGCAATTTCATCGACTGAGAGATTGTGCACGCCCGGCATCGACGGAATTTCGCGCCGAACTTTCTCACCCGCGCAGGCAAACAAGGGAAGTATGAAATCCTCCGGAGCCAGCCGCGTTTCGCGCATCAGTGCGCGCAGGTTTTCCGTTCTTCTCAGGCGACGAGGACGATAAACAAGATCTGACATGAATGTCCTTTAGGAAATGCTTGAGAGCTTTTCGGGCAGGGAATAATACCTGTCGTAGAATTAGGTAAGCAAACTGATCGGACCGCGGACTCACGCAGACGACACGAGTTCTGAGAGGCGCCAAGAGCGGGGGCAAGCCCACCTTCCAGACCTGAGAGATGCTTTGGCGGGCTAGTTGTACATACGTTGAAAGCCGTCCAATCCAAAATCTCAAGTCAACCTTGATAATGTCAAGGGTCGGGAAGGTGGGCTTGCCCCCGCTCTTGCGCGCTCCGTTAACGGTGGGGCAGAGCCACCACCGCACATCGGGCGGCTGAGCCGCAAGGCAAAGTTGGTCGTGGGTTTTCTCGCAACCAGTTGCAGTGAGTTCGCTTCGTGCAGATAGGTTTGCCTACCATCGAGGGGGAAGGCGGCGGCCTGTGGGTTTCACCATTAAGGAGACGCGTCTGTTCCTTTACGGCTTCGCCGTCCGATGTGCGGTGGCGGCTCCGCCCCACCGGTAATGGGGAAGTAATGTCCCCGGGGCTATGCCCCCGCCATTTTTTAGAGAAGCGAGACATGGCGAATTTCGGGGCGCAGCCCCAGGTATCAAGACGCGCTCTTGCCGGTGGCCAGAGCCGCCACCGCACATCGGGCGGCCGAGCCGCATGGCAACGGAGGAGAAAATCTTTCGGATTGTTGTTGGTGTTAGAGCCACGAGTCATAGGACAGGCAGGACTGCCTGTCCTACCAGCGGTGATAAGCGGGATGGCCGGGCTTAACGGCCACGAAGGTTCCGCGACAGCTTGCCGTCACCTTGTCATGCGCGATCAGTTCGCCTTCAACTATCGCGCGGTCGTCCGACTCTTCCACTACACGCGCGACGAGATGGATTGGTTTGTCGGTTGGCGTTGGCCGCAAGAGTTTGATTGCGTAATCAGCTGTAACTGTGCAGGGCGGATGATCGAGACCGAGACGTTTCATAAGGTGATAAGCTGCCGTCCAATTGCAATGACAATCGAGTAGCGTGCCGATAATTCCGCCGCTGAGCACGCCGGGAAACGCTTCCTGGTAAGGTTCTGCTTGAAAATCCGCTATCACCTCTTCGCCGTTGGGAAAGCTGCGAATGTGCAGCCCTTTTTCGTTTGCCGGGCCGCAACCAAAGCATCTCAGGTTTGGGGCGTAAGTTTCCTGGATACTTTTTTCGTTCATCGTAATCGCTCCAGAGACCTCATCACTATAGCATCGCCGGGTTCACACCCCGGGCACATTGCTGTCGTCCTGGATCGCGGGCTTGTTGAATGGTACTCCGCGATCATAATCTGTCTGCCGCGGTTAGTTGGCCGCGAAAACGGCTAAGTCGAAAGCGGCAGGAATTTTAGAATCTGACAGGAGGATGAAATGCATCGTAAATCAATAGCGCCGGCTGTACTGCTATTCACACTGCTCTCGATTCAACTCGTCCACGCGCAACCCGCGCAAACGCCATGCACTCCCGGCGTCAGCTTTTGGAGTCTGCTCGGCTCTGTCAGCGTTGGTTATGTTGATGGACGGGTCAACATCGACAAGCTTTATGCAGTCTGCTTGCCTGCTCCTGCCAAACAGAGCACTTCAGCCTACGAGTACGATCCCGACGCCGGCGGCAAGCTCACGACTGTAATCAAAAGCGCCGACGGCAAAACACTCAACACCTACGTTTGGTACGGGGAAAAAATCAGTGGCCTCTGGGAGCTGAGCCGTTACAAGGTGCTTGGTGGTTATCAGTCCATCAAGCCGCTGGTTGCCGGCAACTACTTGCTGGAATTTGCAGCGGAAGACAAACCCTTTTACCGTTTTCCTTTCTCGGTAAGCGAAGGCAAGAATGAAGATCCGTATCAGCCCGCCGGCACGCGTTATTTTGTTGAAGGCGCATGGAACGAATACGGCAACATCTTTTATCAGCGCAACGATCCTGAATCCGCACTGAAGTTTACGACCTGGGTGCAGGATAAGAACAGTAAACAAGGCTCAGCTCCAACACCGTATGAGCTGAAGCTTGTCAGCTTAAAGGATGGAAAATTGATTGGAGAGGATTCAGGATCGTTTCGCCTTGAACCACGGTGGCAGAAGGCAGACTTGTTGCTACGTGCCACTGGTGGTGATAAGAATTCCTACCTGAAAGCTGGAGAACTCCTGCGAGCAGACGGCAGGTACGCCTTTCGCCTGACACTGGGCGGCAAACCTTACGGGAACTATCCCTTCGAAGTGAAGGGCGGCCGTATTCAGTTTCAAGGGAAACAAATTCGCGAGAAGACAGATCCGATGATCATGATCGTCGACTATCTCTCCGGTGGTCGTTACAGCTCGTGGTGGATCAAGCGCGAGTAGATCCTCCGACGAAGCCGTAGCGCCATAGGTTTCGAGTTGCGGTAAGGGTTCTTCGATCGTCGATCGGGAGCATTGCTCAGGTTAAACTAAGGCGAACCCGAAACTCGGAATTCAGACCTCGAATCTTGCGCGTCCTTTCTTAAACGTTCACGCAATTTAAACCTCTGAATCTTTCCGGTGGCCGTGTAAGGCAACTCCTCGACAAAGACATACCGCCGGGGCTGTTTGAATCGTGGCAATGCCGCGCGCGCGAGTTCCCGCAATCCCTGTTCGAGTTCACTGCTGTCTACCGATGATTCGAATCGCACGACAAAGGCGCAGGCGCAAGGCAAGCCGTCGCCGTCGAAATCTTCAACCACTGCTGCGCGGCTAATGCCTTCATGTCGCAGTAATACTCCCTCGACTTCAACCGGCGAAACCCATTGACCGCTCGACTTAAAACAGTCGTCGGACCGGCCCATGTGAAACCAGAAGCCGTGCGTATCCTGTCGATAGAGGTCGCCCGTCCGCACCCAGCCATCAACAAAAGTGCTGGCCGTGGTTTCCGGCTTGTTCCAATATCCAATTGCCGCACTCGCGCCCCGTACCCAGAGATTTCCTTGCGTCCCGGCCGGCGTTGGCTGTCCTTTGGGGTCAAGCAGTCGCGCTTCATATCCCTGCAACAGTTTCCCGCTGCTGCCGTAAACGACTTCGCCTTCGTGGTTAGACATCCACATGTGCAACATCTCGGTTGAGCCAATCCCATCGAGCACCGGAACACCGAAAGCCTTTTCCCACTCCTCGCCGATCTGTGGCGGCAGCGCCTCACCCGCCGAGATGCACAAACGCAGGCTCGAACAATCAAGGGTAGCCGGTTGGCGATTTTTCTGATCGTCGAGAAGTAAACGATAGACAACCGGAACGGCGAAAAAAATTGTAGGTTTGTAGGCGGCGAAAACCCGGGTGATCACTTCCGGCGATGGCCTTTCGCAGCAGAGGATCGTCGTGCAGCCATTTAGCAAAGGAAAGGTGAACGCGTTCCCCAAACCGTAAGCAAATGGAAGACGTGAAGACGAGAACAGTCGGTCGCCGGCTTTGACCTGCAATACCTCGCGACAATAAGTCTCATTTGTGTAGAAAATGTCCGACTGGCGATGAACGGCGCCTTTCGGTTCGCCGGTGCTGCCCGAAGTGTAGAGAATGAAAGCCGGCTCATTCTCATCGGGCGCAGATAAATCGGGGTCAACTTGTTTACTGGACCCGGCCAGCAGTTCAGTTAGGAGCCTAATCCGCATCGGAAGTGCAGATGATTGTTCTCCCAGTTTCTTTGCATGCTCAGTGGCTAATTCTTGATGGTTTTGCTCACGACTAACGACCACAATCTGCTCCAGGTGAGGGAGCTTTTCCGCGGCTTCGTCCAACAATACGTTGCACAGATCAGCTTCGATAATAGCCAGGCTGGCAGTGCAGTCGTTTAAAATCGCCCGCTGCTCATCATGTCTCAAACCCATGTTGATGGGAACGGCAATCGCTCCCGACGAACAAATGGCAATGAACGAAGAAACAAATTCAGGCGAATCGTTCAGCAGCAGAGCGACGCGCTCTCCGGGTTTCATTTCCAGGCTGGCTAAGGCACGCGCGACCAGGATCGTTTGCTCTCGAAGCTCGGCATAGCTAATCTGCTGCACATCAAAAAGAATCGCGGTGCGTCCGAGCGACTCACGTTTAAAGATTGCGTCGAAGAGATTCATTCCTGGCCGGTCAGCCGTTTAAGATTGTCACTGATGTGTGGATTACAAACTACTCGCCAAGCTTTTTCGGATTATAATGTCTAGGCCATTTAATCTTCCATAAGCCACTTCCAACGGTCCGGGCTACGCGCCCTTTTGTTCGCCGGCGTTGTGATCGAAATTTGAAGTATTAACGAGATTTTCAAAAGAGGAGTGACGCGAATGAAGCTCATCAGATTGTTGTTGAATGCAATTCTGGTTTCAGTTTTATGCCTTCAGGCTGCCAGCGCCCAGATGCAAACGCACCGGCACGACACTTCGGAACAGCTTGGTCAGGTCAACTTTGTCGTGTCCTGCAACGCCGCGGCCCAGAAGCAATTTAATCGCGCCACGGCTTTGCTTCATTCTTTCTGGTACGACGAAGCTGAAAAGGCTTTTGCCGATATCAGTAAAGTTGATCCGGGATGCGGCATGGCCTACTGGGGTGTCGCCATGAGTCTTTACCATCCGGTTTGGTCTCCGGCGAACGCCGCGGAACTCGAGAAGGGCTGGGCTGCAGTTGAAAAGGCAAAGACTGCCGGCGTGAGGAGTGATCGAGAGAAGGAATACATAGCCGCGATAGAAACTTTCTATAAAGACTCAGGAAAAATCGATCATCGCACTCGCGCGCTTGCTTACGAGAAGGCTATGGAACAAGTCTATCTCCACTATCCTAAGGACCACGAGGCGGCAATCTTTTATGCGCTCGCTTTACTGGGAACTGCCACCACCTCGGACAAGACTTACGCCAAACAAAAACGGGCCGCCGAAATCCTGAACAAGATCCTGCCTGAGGAACCAAAACACCCGGGAGTCGCGCATTACCTGATTCATAGTTTCGATTATCCCCGGCTTGCGGAACTCGCGCTGCCGGCGGCTCGCAGTTATGCAAAGATAGCCCCGTCGTCTCCGCACGCGCTGCACATGCCATCACACATTTTCACGCGACTCGGGCTGTGGGAGGAGTCTATTCAGTCGAACCTCGCTTCGGCAGCCGCGGCAGAAAAACACGTAGCTATGTCTCATCCTGGAGCCGCGTCTTTTGATCAGCTTCACGCTTTGGACTACCTCATCTACGCATACCTGCAAGGCGCTCAGGATCAAAAGGCGAGGCAGATACTCAATCAAGCCGCCGCACTCGACAAAGTTGATGCGCCTGTTTTGGCGGCATCTTATTCTTTTACAGCGATACCGGCGCGCTATGCGGTGGAAAGGCGCCGATGGTCCGAAGCCGCCAAACTCGAATTGCATCCAGTTGATTTTCCCTGGAAAGAATTCCGTTATACTGAGGCTTTAATCTATTTCGCGCGAGCTCTCGGCTCCTCACGTAGTGGTGATCCTGTGGCCGCCAGAAGAGATGTCGATAAACTCTCCGCGATTCAGAAAGCGTTGGTTGCGTCGAAGCTTGAATATTGGGCCAACCAGGTAGAGATCCAGCGGCGCGCAGCGGCGGCCTGGCTTGCCCACGCGGAAGGGAACGACACCGAGGCGTTAACCCTAATGCGCTCGGCTGCGGAATTGGAAAGTTCTACTGAGAAGCATCCGGTGACGCCAGGTCCTATCGTGCCTGCGCGTGAATTGTTAGGAGATATGCTTCTGGAACTTAAACAGCCGGAGCAGGCGTTGCGTGAGTTTGAGTTGTCGCTGAGTGATTCACCAAATCGATTCAATGGGCTTTATGGCGCCGCTCGCGCAGCGGAACTGTCGGGCGACAAAAAGAAAGCCGAGGCCTACTACGCGAAGATGATACCGCTAACGGCGCATGCCGACTCCGACAGACCTGAGCTTCAGAAGATAAGAGAATTCGTGGCGCATAAATAACGGGCGAACTCCTGCCGGCGCGGATGAATAGGAGTAAATCAACGATCACCGGGGCTAAAGCCACGAAGCTAATGATAAAGCACCGAGGATCCAAATTGCCGCGGGTGAATCGCAAAGAAAATTCACCTGGCCTTTCGCCGTTTCCTGCCTTCGATTCGAGCTTCCGTTAAAAGGCGCCCGGTGGAGTTGCTGGGAGCTTGTATACGTAGCGCCGCGGCAAGTGTCGGTGCGATATCGGAGGGCGCCGCCGCCTGCTCGTAACGTCCCGCCGCGAACGTGCTTCCCATCATGATAAGCGGCACGTGGGTGTCGTACGAATAAGGCGAGCCGTGCGTCGCAGTCACGCGGAAATCGGAAGGGTCATCAAGCGGCTCGACCGTTATGCTGTAAGGCTGGGTAACAAGAATAACGTCGCCGCTACGCTGCGGCTGGAAGCCGTGAAATACTCGCCGAGCCACTGGATCAGCCGGGGCGATTGATCCTGCTTCTAATTGCGTACGCGTGAAATAACGTGCCACGCCAGGCACGGTCATCGCCGCCTGACCCACCAATCGCTCAGTCTCTTCCACGTTGACACCGTCGCGGCGCAGCGCAGCCAGGTTTAAATAAATATTGCCGTTGATGTAACCCTCGCGGGTTTCATTCCTAAACTGAAAACTTTGAATGTAATCGGCGGTGTTATCTTCACTGCTTTTTCGGCCGTAGCGTGCTTTGATGGCGTCTCTGATCGTCTTCAAAATGTTCGCGTAATCTATTCGCTGGCCGGGGAGATCTATTGCGACTGCATGCTCCGGCACCGGCGCGACCCCATGATCTGCCGTGAAGACTACAATTGTATTCTGCAAGTGAACGCGCGCATCAACGAAACTCAAGAGATCTGCGACGTTCCGATCCACACGCAGTGTGATGTCCATGGCCTCCTGGCTGTATGGACCGAAGCGATGACCGACGTAGTCGTTGGCTGAAAAACTTATGGTCAGCACATCCGTGTCATCGTCTCGGCCGAGATTTTCACTGACGATTGCTTCCTTTGCGAAAGCTAATAGAAGATCGTTGGAGAATGGCGTGTAGTCTAAGGACCTATAAAACATAGGGCCTGGCGTGCTTAATCCACCGGTGACGACATGTGGGAACGTGTTTGTGTCGTGCGAGCCGGCGTAAAGGTTTTCCCAGGGCTCGGCGTCTGCGCCCGCACGCTTATCATATTCGGACGCAGGAAGAAGGCGGTCCCAATGCTTTCCGAAAAAGCTATCGGCCAAATGTCTTTGGTTGAAATGCTCCACCCAGACGGGCAGTCGGTCGAAGTAATAATTGCTGGAGACAAAATTGCCATTTTCGCCGCTCAGCCAGTAGGCGGCAGACGCATGACGACCTACCGGAAGAATGGCTGAGCGATCCTTCACCGAAACGCCTATCACTTTCGAGCGGTCGTTGGTTGCAAGTCGTAGTTCGTCGCCGAGCGTCGACGCCAGCAATCGGCGCGGACTTTTGCCGCTCTCGCCCTCGCGTCCCCCGAGCAGCAGCGTCGAGTTGTCCGTCACACTGGAAATGCGTGTGCCCGTCTCGCGTTCGAACCAGTTATTGGCGATGATGCCGTGTTCTGACGGCCAAGTGCCGGTCATCAAAGTGGCGTGTCCCGGCGCTGTGTAGGTGGGCATGTGATCGTAGTTCGCCTGAGTCCATGACGCGCCCTCTTTCATCAATCGCCTCAGCCCTCCCGGGACAAACAGGTCGGCATACCTTTCCAGGTAGTCGTAACGAAACTGATCCACGACGATCAACAAAACCAGTCGTGGTCGCGCAGAGCGAGAAGAGGCAGCCTTCGCTGTTCGTGCGCGATGCTGAGAAGAAACAGCATAGTCTTCAGGTACGCGGGCGTTGCGTTGAGCGACTGTGCCGGTGAGCGGGGCGACAGCGAACAATAGCGTCAATGCGAATACGAAAAGCCAGTGTGGAGTCCGGTGCAGCTTGTTGATGTGGAAATTCCTGGACGCCCGCTCGCAGAGGATGGCGCTGCGGCTAAGTGATTGCCGGATGAGAATCGCTTCGAAGAGGTTCATCGTCGCAACAGGAGTTCGGATTATCGCCGCGCAGGTTATGCAAATGCTGTGACCTAAGTCAACTGAATAACGCAAAGCGAACTGTTGGTTTGTGATGCAGCCAGCTTGATGTCAGACAAACTTAAGTTTGTCGTGACTCAGCGACAAGCTAAAAAAGCTTATCGGACAATCATTGTTAGCGCTGGTCCGATGTGGTAAAAGCCCAGCATGGCTTTTCCACCAATACCGAAAAACTAGGTTTATGGTGAGTTGTGACAGTTTGAAAGGTTGAAGCGGACCATGGCGAACCAACCGGTAAGAAGTGTGTTCATCGCTCTTTCGGCCATTACCATCCTGCTCTCAGTTTTGCCTTCAGCGGCAACACAGCAGCCAGTCGTGAAATTCAATCACGCCGTCGTTAGATCCAACGACTCTGCAAAAATAATTGAACTGTTGAATGAACTCCCGGAGCAGGGCTTCCCTAAAGAACTCGCCGCCAGAGCCCAGGCTATTGCCGTGTTTCCTTTGGTTACCAAACAGGCCGTTCTGTTTCAACAATCAATCGAAGGCTACGGAGTCGTTAGCGCTCGCGAAGGTAATGGCTGGAGCCTGCCGGCTTTTTATAAGTTTGTTGGTTCAGGATATACAGGCAAATTTGCGGGTGAAAGCAAGATGGCCGTGATTCTTTTGTTCATGAACAAGGAAACCGTGAACTGGTTTTCAAAGGGCCGGGTTTACTTGAAGGATCAGAAGAAGGCGATTGCCGGGCCAGTCGGAACCATGACTGAAGAGCAAAAGAAAGAGTTGTCAAGCGTGAACATCTTCGGCTACGTTTATTCGGAGAGCAAGCTTATCGGAACGAATTTCGGCACCACTTTCAAGCAATTTCTGCTGAACCCCGATAACAACATCAACACGCCAATGTACGGCATGAAGGGCCGTCTTGTGTTGGCGGGCAACCAGGTTGACGCGTCAAAAGTGCCGGATGGTATACCGGCATTTCGGGAAGCATTGCAGAGGTATTATCCGTAGCAAGGCGAACGCGAAAGCCTTCAACGGATGAAACGCGAAGTCAGAACCGGAAGCGGTAGCGACCGGGTAATAATTTACTTCTCGTCGAGTTTTCTACCCGCATTCAAATTATCGAAGTTCAAGATTGTGTTGAAGACGAGGAAGTAGCTGCCTTTGGTTTGCCCGCGCCACATGGGATTAGTTGAGAAGAGCACCACGTGACCACGGCCTGACGGCACGTCAATGACTGCCGCGTGTTCCGCAATCTCATCTCCGCCATCGAGTAACCCGGAAACGAAAAGGTCCTTCATATCTGCGTAACGTAAGATCACGCGCGGACGCTCGGCGGGAGGAATCACCGAACCGCCAAAGTTCCGCCGTTGTTCGTCCGTCAAAGGGAGTGCCTCCCAGGTGTCTGCCTTGGGAGATTCGGGAATTTCAACCGGCGGCCGGCCCTGCACTGTATCGGGATCGTCGGGCGTGCCACGACCGGTAAGGCGTTGATTTGCGCGGGGGCGCGCGCCGCTGCCACCCGCAATATTGCTTAGATTAAAAATGGGACCATTGGCGCAGTACATCGCCAGAGAGTCGGCATAACCGTAGGCAATCGGACTGCGGGGATCGACCGTCTTCATTCGCAGAATGTCGCCAACCGCTTTTAGTCGATTAGCTCGCGCGATCCCGACGCCCGGTGTGAATCCATAGTTCACCGCAAAGTTGGCAGTATCGTCTACAGTTATGAAAACTCCGCCCTGCTGCACAAACGTCTTCAGGTTTCCAAGTCCCGACCAACCGAGGCCGGGACGCATGTCGTCAGTCGAATCAATCTTGCCAATGTTGGGTGTGAGCGGCGTTGTTTTCCACGGCAGGGCAGTGCCGTACATTGGCCTGCCGTCTACGATTTCATTTGGAGAACTGCCGACCGGCGCAAAGATGATCACGTCATACTTCGCTTTCAGGTTTTCTTCCCGGGCGACATCCTGCGTGCTGATATAGGCATAAGGCACCTGCAACTGATCCATCGCCAAACGCCACCAGCCCTCATTCTGCGTATCCAGCCAAGTGTGCATTAGCGCAACGCGGGCTGGCTTGATTGGGTGCGTCTTCACTGGGGGAGCATCCGTAACAGCATAGATCCTAATGCCGCGCTCCTTTCCGACGCGATTGAGATCATCGCCGGAGGCCTTGCGAATAATGAAAGAGCCACGATTAAACTTTTGGCCAGCGGCTTCAAACGGTTCTTCGGCCGCTTCGACGCTGGCATCTTTGAGGTGGTAGCGCAACGTCACGAGCGTGTTGTCGGCATTGTGGTTGACGATATAGATCGAACCCGTTCCCACGATGCCGCCGGGCGAACGAATTTCAGCGGCGAGGCGTTCCATCGGGGCATTCAACACCTTCAAGTCAACTATTCGAAAAACCCCGACATTCGCAAGCTCACCCATCGTCCAGGCCGTGTCATCGTAGACTTGAGTTTGCGGATCGTTTGGCGCCCAATACTGGTAGTCAAGCAAGGCATCAGCAATGCGACTGTAAGGCTGGTCCATGCGAACAATGTAGCTGCCGGCGGGAAAGGTTCGAGAGTCTCCTGTCTCGGCTGGCGCCAGAGAGGGTTTCGGCGAAGGTGAAGGTGATGCCTGGGCTGAGGGGCCCGATCCCGATTGCTTCTTCGCTTCAGCTTTGCTTGCTTTAACTTTCACAGTGAAAGGCGCGGTCGCGCGATGAATCTCGACGCCCTGCGCTTGCAGCGTTCGCAGTAGTTCCGCTTGATTTCCGGGACGAGAATCGTCTCCCGGCAAAACATAGGCGGCTGGTCCTTCGTTCGCCGGCTTCAGGACTGAACGTTTGCTCTTCAAGTAAAAATTCTTGAGAAAGAGCTTGCTGTTGTTGCCGAAGTAATAGAGTGAGGTCAACAGCGCCGTCTGCTGATAATTGTTGTTATTGCGCTGCGACCACTTAGCCTTTGGGAGTGGCGGATTCTGTCGATACCAGGTGCGCTGATATTCGCTTGGCGAGAGTGTGCGTTCGAGCGTATCGGCGCCCCCGTTACCAAAAGTTTCATAAAGGCGACTGATGCCATTGTGGGTGGCGGCGATGAACATGAGATAGCCCGGGGACCACGTGTCGAAGTTTCCATGAGCAAATACACCGGGCATCCCAAACTTCGTCATTTCTGCAACATTATTCCAACCGATTATTTGCCATTCGTCGGTCAGAATTGGATCGACCCAGGCGTTGTAAGGGCCATCACCGATCGTGTCGTCGTAAAGATAGGGAACTGACTCGTGCAGATCATGAAGCACTTGCGCCTTCCAGCCGGTGAAGGTGTTGAGCACGTTGCGCGTGAGCTTAAGCGAAAGGCCGATTGCATCGCGATTGTTATCGTGAGCAACATAATGGCCCCAGTAGATTAGTGGCAGCTGACTTTCGTTGCGGTGAGCAAGGTGCCAATTGTAGATGTCGACCATGCGATTGCGGCCATCGACTTCGACCACTGGCGTAATCAGTGTCACCACGTTTTCGCGAATCGCCTTGATGTAGGCGCTGTCATCAACGGCAAGGCGATAGGCAAGTTCCATCAACGCTGTGGGCGAACCAGTTTCCGTTGAATGGATGGTGCCGGTGATGTAATAGATTGGAAAAGAAGCAGCGACTAGTTTGTCGGCTTCTTCATCGTTGAGATTGATTGTGCGGGGATCGGCTAGTTTGGCGAGCCGGGCGCGATTTTCATCAAGGTGCGCCAGCAATTGCTCCGAAGCTACGGCCACCGCAATCATTTCGCGGCCCTCTTCAGTCGAGCCGATCGAATACACCTTTACTCGGGGGCTCGCTTTTTCCAGCAAGCGCATGTAGCGATAAACTTCTTCCGCATACGGCAGCTTACCGGGTGCGCCGGCAACATCACCCAGGACGGAGTTTGGCGCGGGCACGATGGCTGACGCGGGCAGGTAGTCAGTTAGAGGGGAATTGAAAAAAGGCTCGGTGGTGTATTCCCGAATCTTCTTAGTATATTCCTCATCAACTGGCTGGTTGGGATCGCGGCCTGGTTTTACCTGACCACCGGCGGCTACACACGCGGCAATCAATAAAAGCGAAGATATAAAGCAGCGAAAAACTAAACGGGACATCGGTTATTCCTCACTTAATGAAGGAAGTGCTGAAACTAATTTGAGGAGAAAAAGCTTTTAAGCTAAACGGAGTGGCAAGTCAAATTCTTAAATGAAGCGAATTGCGTTCTGCAATCGCTCGTCCACGTTGCGTAATGGCGGTTGTACAGCTTCTTTTGCATTGACTAGAATCGTCAACTAAATCAACTTTCATGGGCAAGGTGAACGAATACGAGGATAAGTCAGCGGTTGCGCGCGCGCAGCCTCCGGAAGAGTCATCCCTTGTTCAGATCAAATCGATAAGCAAAATAGCCGGTGGCATTCCCTCAATTATCGCTACTGCGAAGACTACCTGGAACGAAATGGGAGTGGCCCGCGGAATCCGCACGCTGTTGAAACTTAACCAGCAGACCGGCTTTGACTGTCCGGGATGCGCCTGGCCCGAGCCCGATGGCGAGCGCTCTCACGCAGAGTTCTGTGAAAATGGGGCCAAACACGTCGCTGACGAAGCCACAACAAAACGTGTGACACCGGAATTCTTCCGTAAGTGGGGTGTGGCCGACCTTGCTGGAAAGTCTGATTACTGGCTAGGCCAACAGGGACGCATCACCAATCCAATGGTGCTTCGGCGTGGGGCAACAAAGTATGAAGAGATAAGTTGGAACGATGCTTTTGCGCTTATCGGGGGCGAATTGAATTCACTGGACCATCCTGACGAAGCGATTTTTTATACCTCGGGACGAACGAGCAATGAAGCCGCTTTTCTCTACCAGCTTTTCGTGCGGCAATTCGGCACCAACAATCTGCCCGACTGCTCAAACATGTGTCACGAGTCGAGCGGGTCGGCGCTGGGCGAAACGATTGGCGTCGGCAAGGGGACAGTCACGCTTGAAGATTTCAACCTTGCCCAGGCAATCTTCGTGATCGGACAAAACCCCGGCACAAACCATCCGCGCATGCTGACCTCACTGCAAAAGGCGAAACGAAACGGATGCAAGCTGGTACATATCAACCCGCTTCCCGAGATTGGCATGACGAGGTTCAAACATCCTCAGGAGGTTTTGAGATGGGTTGGCACGGGCACAATGCTTGCCGATCTGTTTCTTCAGGTGCGGATCAATGGCGATGTGGCCTTGCTCAAGGGAATTATCAAAGCGGTATTCGAGGAGGAGAAACGGCGGCCTGGTGAGGTGCTTGATCGAGAGTTCATTGATAGCTACACCAGTGGATTCGGGGAATTCGCCACCGCGATCGAGAACTCTTCATGGGGTGAAATCACGAAGCAGTCTGACGTTCCGCGATCGCAAATTGAAGCTGCCGCGCAAATCTTTATTGAATCAGAACGCACAATTTTTTGTTGGGCCATGGGCCTCACCCAACATAAAAACGCCGTGGCTAATATTCAGGAGATCGTAAATCTGATGCTGCTTCGGGGTCAGGTTGGGAAACCCGGGGCCGGTCTTTGTCCAGTGAGAGGGCACAGCAATGTTCAGGGTGACAGAACGATGGGAATCTGGGAACGCCCGACGGATGCATTCCTCGAGAGTCTCGGGTCTGAATTCAAGTTCGAGCCGCCGCGCCGCCATGGTTATGACACAGTGACGGCAATCGAAGCGATGCACGCGAAGAAAGCGCGCGTCTTCTTCGCGCTGGGCGGAAACTTTCTTTCTGCCACTCCCGACACAGAATATACGGCGGACGCGTTGAGGCAGTGCAGGCTCACCGCCCATGTCTCGACGAAACTCAATCGCGCGCACCTGATCACGGGCGAACAAGCTTTGATTCTGCCATGTCTGGGGAGAACGGAAACGGATGTGCAAGCCTCTGGCCCGCAGTTTGTGACCACGGAAAACTCGATGGCCGTCGTCCAGGCCTCGCGCGGTTTTCTGCGGCCGGCATCTGGCGATCTCTTGAGTGAACCCGCGATCGTAGCGCGCCTCGCAAACGCCACGCTCGGGGCTCGTTCGAACGTCGACTGGCACGCGCTAATCTCCGATTATGATCTAATACGCGATCACATTGCGCGAGTGGTGCCCGGATTTGACGACTACAACGCGCGCGTCCGCCAGCCGGGTGGCTTTCACTTGCCAAACGCTGCCAGAGAAAGAATATTCAAAACTGCCAGCGAGCGGGCGGTTTTTACGGTTCATGCGTTGCCGCAGCATGACCTCAAGCCGGATCAGTACCTGATGATGACGATCCGCAGCCACGACCAGTTCAACACTTCTATCTATGGGCTAGACGATCGCTATCGAGGCATTTACGGCGGGCGAAGGGTGATTTTTCTGAATCGAGACGATATCAGCGGTGCTGGTTTGGCTGAGGGACAAATCGTTGATCTATTTAGCCATTTTGATGGAGAAGAACGCATCGCGCGAAATTTCGTGGTAGTGCCTTACAGCATTCCGCGACGCTGCGCCGCCACGTACTTTCCGGAAACTAACGTACTGGTTCCTCTTAGGAGCGTGGCTGACAAGAGCAACACGCCCGTCTCGAAATCTGTGGTGATCAGTATTAAGCCATCAGTCGATTCGGAGAACTATTGAAGGCGATTATGCTGGAGGATAAGAGGAGAACGGTTCCGTGCTGTAGGCACGAGATCTTTCTAAAGCTCCGATCAAGTGTAAGCAGTTTGGGATGAGCTTCAAACTCCCGACCAAGCAGCGGGGGCAAGCCCTCCTTCCCAACCTCGAGCTGACCACACTTGATTTGCGGACCTTGATTGAAGGGCTCTCAAGACTGAAGTTTATTAGCCAATGGTGAGTCTCTCAGGTTGAGAAGGCGGCTTGCCCCGCTGCTTGGTTTGTGCTCGTTCTAAATACTTTTCTCCCGTGCGAGGTGAATTCGATTTAGCTATGACCTTTCAAATCGAAAAGAAGGAAGCCGCAAAAGCCGAACTCTACGCGGAGCTCGCCCGGCAGCTTCGCAGCCTGCTCGCGGACGAGCGCGACTTCATTGCCAATGCGGCAAACCTCGCTTCGCTCTTGTTTTACTCGCTACCCGATGTGAATTGGGCAGGGTTCTATTTGAGCAAAGGGGATGAATTAGTGCTCGGCCCGTTTCAGGGAAAGCCTGCATGTGTACGCATCGCAATCGGCAAAGGAGTTTGCGGTACGGCGGCGGAGCAACGGCAGACGATACTGGTTCCCAACGTTCACGACTTTCCCGGCCATATCGCTTGCGACAGCGAGTCAAATTCAGAGATTGTAGTCCCGCTCATCAAGCATGAACGTTTGATCGGCGTCCTGGATCTCGATAGCCAGGCATTCAACCGGTTCGACGATGAAGATGCGCGTGGCTTGAATGAACTGGCGGAGATTTTTATTGACTCAACAAGTTTAGAGTTCAAACCTTAGGTGCAACGGCTGACTCAAGCTAAAGCTTGAACTCCCAACTATCCGACGGGAACTCATGATCACGATTCGCAAAGCCCAGGAGCGCGGCCACTTCGATCTTGGCTGGCTCAACACCTATCACACCTTCTCGTTTGATCGGTATTACGATCCGAACCACATGGGATTTCGCAGCCTGCGCGTGATCAATGAAGACATGGTGCAGCCGGGGCAGGGGTTTCCGACCCATGGACATCGCGACATGGAGATTGTCACCTACGTTTTGGAGGGGGCTTTGGAACATCGCGACAGCATGGGCAACGGATCGATTATTCGTCCGGGCGACGCACAGCGCATGAGCGCGGGAACCGGCGTTAGACATAGCGAAGCTAATCCTTCAGGAGACGAGCCGGTCCACCTACTCCAGATATGGATCTTGCCGAACGAGAAAAACCTTCCGCCTGAATATGAAGAGAAACAATTTTCCAGCGAAGAGAAGGGCAACCGGTTGCGCCTGATAGTTTCGCCTGACGGAGAAGACGGCTCGGTGAGAATTCATCAGGACGCTAGAATTTATGCGTCTCTGCTTGATAAAGGAAAGGAAGTGGTCCATAACATGGACGACGGACGTAGCGCCTGGCTTCAGCTTGCAGCCGGCTCAGTGCTCTTGAACGATACTCCCCTCCGGCAGGGTGACGGCGCGGCGATTAGTCAGGAGTCAAATCTCCACATTACTGCAGAGGAGGCTGCGGAAGTATTGCTGTTTGACCTCGCATGAGACAGTTGAGAATCAGCAGGCGCTTGTGCGGCTCCGTAGGAGCCAAATATTTATAGAACAGAGGCGGTATTTATTTTCCTGCGCTCCTTACGAGCGCGATAAGCGAACATTCCGCCCCCAACGGAGCGGAGCTATAGGGAAAGGTGAATGCGTTAAACATTTCGCCTCTACGAGGCGAGGTCAATCAGGAAGTTACTTGATGAGAGGTTCACTAAAAGTTTTTGGACAGTAAAATGTTAGCCAGTAACGCCGATGATGTGCTCGCCGCCTGGGAAACTTCTTCTCAATACTGGAACAAGCATCAGGCAGTGATTGAGAAGATGTTCGCACCTTTGTCGAGTGCACTCATCGAGGACGCGGGCATTGGTGCAGGGCAGGCAGTGCTCGATGTTGGGGGCGGCAGCGGCGAACCGTCGCTGACTATAGCTCCTATTGTTGGCGAATCGGGATCTGTAACCTATACCGATCCGGCGGCCGGCATGGTCGACGCTGCTCGAGTTGAAGCCGAGCGACGCGGACTAACGAACATTCGCTTTCATCGATGTTCCGCGGAACAGCTTCCCTTCTCGGACAACTCATTTGACGCGGCAGTCAGCCGACTTTCAGCGATGTTTTTCCCGGACGTATTGGCGGGCCTTCATGAAATATTGAGAGTGGTCAAACCCGGCGGACCAATCTCCTTGATCGTCTGGGCGCCTAAAGAAGTCAATCCTTTCTTCAGCGTTGTCTCCACAGTCCTGGATAGATTTGTGCCCGCCGATGTCGAGGACGAAGATGCACCGGCGGCTTTTCGTTTTTCTAAACCAGGAAAACTCATGAAAGCGCTACAGGAAGCGGGAGCTGTTGAAGTAACAGAGCGCGAGTTGGCGTTTTTGATCGAGGCGCCCATTAATGTTGAGCATTTTTGGGAGTTACGAACAGAAATGTCAGACACATTTCGAAATAAACTCCAAAGGCTGGTACCCGATCAGGTGGCGGCAATCAGATATGCCGTTCAGAAGGCGGTGACCAGTTACTCTAAGACTGGTGGAATGAGTTTTCCCGCAAGAGTTCTTGTTGTTACAGGCAAGAAGCCAACCTCCTAGTTTCTCTCAAGGCCTACCCATTGGGGCGAGTCCCAATGTCATAGAACAAGCCGTTGCTCCGTTAGTTTTCGGGAGTCGTCTCAAGAAAGCAACGGCTCGGATTCATCGGCAGGCTTTGTCAAGGCAATCAGCAAAGGCACGAACGCAAGGTAGCTCACCGCCCCTCTTAGCCAGCTCAGCCTTTGCCAACGCCTTCCGCGCGCTAGCCACTCAGTCGCCTGCAGGGTTGACTCCGGGCTGTGCTTGAAGAGTACGAGTTCGGGAACGAAATAAAACAGCGAGACCAGCAGCACGATTACATAGACCGCAAAGCTGATAGCAATGAACTTGCGCCGCGAGCTTGATTTCCAATTCAGTATCAGGGTGGCCACTAGTGAAATGATCAGGAGTGGGTGGATGATCATCCAGAAGATCCCATCATTCATTGCGTAAGGTCCATTGACCAGGACAGCCGAGCCGGGAAGAGCCGAGAGGTAAACCGGGAAGAAGACAAGGTGTGAATAGGCAATCCCGCCGAGCAGTGTTCCCCAGAGAACAATTGTCAGCATGAGTAGAGGCGTGCCGAGTTTAGTTGTGTCCATTTTCCGTCTCCTTTGACTTGTGCTTTTTGTTCAGGCTGGGTTAGGTCACTTCTTTAGATGAGCTTCAAACCAGTTGACTATCCGGTTGAGGACATCAAGCTGGTGTTTTTCTTCGCGGAAGCCATGCCCCTCGCGCGGGTAGAGGACGAACTGTGTTTCCACTCCGTAGCGCTTCAGTCCGCGATACAGTTGTTGGCTCTGTCCAATCGGGTCAGTAACGTCCGCTTCGCCCTGTAAGATTAAAGTTGGCGTGCGAGCATGTTTTATGAAAGTTATTGGAGAGCTATTAACAAACCCTTGTGGTTTTTCGTAAGGCGTACCAAAGAACCACTCGTCATAAGTTGATCCGTCCTCGGTGCCAAACTCACTAGCTAGATCACTCAAGCCCGCACCGGTCATCGCCGCTTTGAAGCGATTGGTTTGAGTAATGGCCCACGATGCCATGTAACCGCCGTAGGACCATCCTGCTATCCCCAACCGATCAGGATCGGCAATACCGCGTGCGATGAGAAAATCAACCCCCGCCATCAGATCCTTGAAGTCACCCCCACCCCAATCCGCTCGATTCATTTCCAGGAAGCGGTGACCATAGCCGGTAGAACCGCGAACGTTGGGATAAAGCACTGCATAACCGCGCGCTGCGAGGAGTTGTCCCCACGACTGAAACGAGTCGGCCCAACGAGATGTCGGTCCCCCGTGAACAATAACCACGAGTGGCACCTTCGTCCCAATCTGGTATCCGGCAGGCTTCAACAAAGCGGCCTCGATCTCGGTGCCATCAAAACTCTTGTAGCGCAAAAATTCCGGCTTGATCAGGACTATCTGTTTCCAACTCTCGTTGAGGTGTGTGACGGCTTCCGCGGCCGCAGGTTGAGTTGCCCCTTCAATTGATAGCCAGACTTCTGGTGCCTGAACCGCTGTTTCGCCGGCGAAAGCGATGGCCTTTGCAGTAACGTCAAAAGAACCGGGATTCACTTTAAACTCTGGCAACGCCTCAGCTTTTCCCTCCGACGTGATTGCGTAGAACTGGGTGCGGAATCCGTTTACGGCCAGTGCCAAAACAGAGCCGTCAGCGCGCCACACGAACCCGGCGATTGGGCGGTCAACGCTGTCGCTTGTCAGATTACGCGCCGGCCCTCCGGCAAGCGACTGTAGGTAGAGATCGTGTGGCGATGGGCCATCGACGCGCGCAGCGAGATAAGCGACTGCATTGCCGTCAGGAGAAATACTCAACTGGGCAAAAGGACCACGCGGCGCCGCGATCTGCTTCATCTGACCGTCGCTGATTGCAATTGAAAAGATTCGATTGGTGTCTCGATCGATTTCCGGATGGTCCGTCGCGGAGACAATAAGGCGATCTCCCTGCGGCGACCATTTCGCTTCCTGGATTTGCCAGTTTCCGGCAGTGAGTTGACGAACCTTCTTAGTCTCAATGTCGATTAACCACAGGCGGGAGCGCTTGTCATCCCGGTCAACCACCCGAGCGTCGTCTTTGTCCTTTTCTTTTTTCTCTTCTGCTTCACTCTTGGGTTCAGGGGCGATTAAAGCGATCTGCTTGCCATCAGGAGACCACTCGAACGCGCGCACGGCGTTCTTACCTTCAGTTAAACGAATTGCCTCGCCGCCATCGGTGGGCAGCAAATAGATCTGGGTTGTCTCTTCTCGATCCGATAGAAAGGCTAAGCGACGACCATCGGGTGACCACCGCGGCGCAAACTCGGACTTGGCGGAATTAGTAAACTGGCGCACTTCACGCTTTCCTACTTCCAGAATCCAGATGTGCCTGCTGCGAGTGGTCCCTTTCGGTGGCTCGCTGACGCTAAAGGCTATTCGACCACCGTCAGGAGAAAACCGGAGTTCGGAAATTGAGCGGCGATTGAGGGTCTGTTCCGGTTTGATTTGCGCGAAGCCAGCGACGCAAATCAGTATCAGAAGCGCCGTGGCAATGAACCAATTGATTTTCATGAAGGGTTTGGTTCTCCGGGCGAAAGTTACCAAACAACTTCAATGCAAACAAGCATTAGTCAATCTTAACAGTGCGTTTGTTTATCGTCGCCTCGAGCAACCAGTCGTGAATCACCCAATTGTTCAAGCACGGCGTTAGTAACTGCCAGAAGAGAGAGATTTGGAGCCATTGTTTCGAGGACGTCCTGGATTAGCGTAAGCCATGTTAGGGTCAACCGCTCGTTATACTTGGTGCGTCCGACGCCATGATGATCGAGAAAGCGGAAGAGCCCGTCCCGCATCTTCCCAAACGCCTGATCAGAGGTTGAATTACGGAGATAATAGACTGCTACCGTCAAGTGGCTTAGGTGGGTGAATTCGTCCTTGCCAGTGGTGCACTCTTCGAAGCCGGCAACCACTGCAGCAATCTCTTCCTCGGTTTGGTAATAGTTTCCCATCTTCGCCTCAGTAGGACAGGCATTGCTGCCTGTCCCTTCTCTGTGACTGAGTTCCCGTTCTAACCAAGGGACAGCCAAGAATACCTGTCCTAATGCAAGCAAAAACGAGGCGGACCGAATAATCGATCCGCCTCGCCGCTCGAGTAGTTTATGTCAGAAGTTACTTGACTGCCGCCGCATTCGACCGGGCTTTCAATCGCGACTTATAGCGCGCGGCCGCGTTTTTGTGCAATGCACCATTCTGTACGGCCTTATCGATTGTTGAGATCGTGGCCGGCAACAATTCTTGAATCTGCCTGGCATCGCCGGTGCTGATGGCCCCGCGCAGATTCTTAATTGACGTTCTCACGCGGCTGCGGTTCCCACGATTAATCTTTCGCCGCGCCTCGCTCTGGCGCATTCTCTTTTCCGCTGATTTATGATTAGGCATTCACTGTCTCCGGTATCACTACTTAATTCATTTATGTATTCAGTTTACACGATGGCGGTCATTGCGCAAGTGACGGAGTATAAGGACCACTTCATTGAGTGTCAAGTTGAGCTGAATGCTCCGAGGCTATGTTTTCATGCAATATTTGACAGCTAATGAAGGCTGTAGTAGCGTCAAACGTGACAGCATATGCCAGCAATTTCAGCACACTCACACCCCCGCACCTTAGTTAACAACGCACCCTTGACTTCGTCGCCGGCAGAAGGAGATCGCGCCAGCTTTTGAAACAGATCGAATTGCCACCTCGCGGGTTAGAAACGCTCTTTGGCGTTCACGACCAAAACATCAAATACCTTGAGTCGCTACTCGACGTTCGCATTGACGCGCGCGGGCAGGACGTTTCAATCGATGGTGACCCCGAAGACGCTGCGACTGCGCAGCACATACTCGAAGACTTTGCCGAACTCTTCCGTGAGGGCCGCTCCTTTACCGACAAGGAACTGCGCGAAGCTTTTGCGCAAATAGCCGAGGATCGCGCGTTTAGTTTGCGCGACTATTTCACCAAGGCGCGTTTTAATCCGGCTGGCAAGAAACAGGTCGCGCCGAAGTCGGCCACTCAACGCAAATATATCCAGGCCATCCAGGAGCAGGATGTTGTATTCGGCATAGGTGTCGCGGGCACAGGAAAAACATATCTGGCGGTGGCCCTGGCCGTGCAGGCACTGATGCAAAAGCAGGTCAACCGCATCGTGCTGGCCCGGCCCGCCGTTGAGGCGGGCGAGAAATTGGGTTTTCTTCCCGGCGATCTGCAGGAGAAGGTGGATCCCTATCTGCGTCCGCTTTATGACGCACTGTTTGATTTGATCGACTACGAACGGGTGACGAAGCTGCTGGAGAAGCAGGTGATTGAAGTGGCGCCACTGGCCTTCATGCGCGGGCGCACGCTTTCCGATGCCTTCATAATTCTCGACGAAGCGCAAAACACGACCAGCGAACAGATGAAGATGTTTCTGACGCGCATCGGTTTTGGCTCGAAGGCTGTAATCACCGGCGACGTTACGCAGGTGGACCTGCCGGCCGGGAAACGCAGCGGTCTTATCGAAGCCGAACGCGTGCTCGCGAATCTGGTTGGAATTGAATTCATCTATTTCACTGAGCGAGATGTCGTGCGCCACAAACTGGTCCAGATGATCATCAAAGCTTACGAAGAACATTCCAACAAGAAGGGCCACATTTAGTTGTCGATTTGCGGCTAGTCCGCCCGATGTGCGGCAAGGCCTCGCCTTGCCGAACGGCGTACTCTTGATCGCGTCTACGCCGCAATTCGGGGCATAGTCCCAGACTTGGTAAACATATTACGGAAAGGCATAGCCTTTTCGCACATCAGACGGCGGAGCCGTATCGGACGCCACTTTCATTTGACATCTCATGATTGAAGTTGTTAATCGCCAGCGCAAAGTCCCGATTGATTGCGAGTACTGGCAGGCGTTTGCGGTGAATGCAATGCGAGTGCTGCCAACTGAGGGCACGAGCGCGACGGTTGCTTTTGTTTCAGATCGCGCGATGCGTGGGCTCAACCATCTATGGCGGCACAAAAACGGAACCACGGACGTGTTGTCGTTTCCAGCGGAGCAGGATGAGTTTGAGAAGCTCGAAGGCCCGAACCTGGGCGACGTGGTGATTTCAATTGAGCAGGCTGCGCGACAGGCGAAGGAAAATGATTTGACACTCGACCAGGAGATTGCTCAGCTTATTCTGCACGGCCTGCTTCATCTTTGCGGCTATGATCATTCCACAGACCACGGTGAAATGAATCGCCTGGAACTGCGGTTGAGGAAGAGGCTTGAGATCTAAGAGAAGAGAAGATTTTCCATATATCATTTGACATTTCTCATCTGCCATTTAAGAGATTTGCAAGGCGCCCTTTTGAGTAATGTCAAATGAGAAATGAGAATGCAAAATTGTCTTAGATCGATTCCACCATACCGAAGACTATACGATTCACCACTTAAGATTTACTATTTACTGAACAATGCGGCTTGAGTTCATTCTAACCTTCCTGCTGCTGCTGGGGTTGTCCCTGCTCGCGACAGTCGACATGGCGTTTGGCCAGTTGAGTGATGTCGGTCTGCGGCGTCTGATTACCGAAGCTGAAGAACGTTCCAAAATACGCTCGTCTGAGTTCCTTAAGCAGGTACTGGAAAACAGGCCGAGGATTACTTTTGCCGTCTCCGCGACTATTCAGATTCTGCTTGTTGCCGTAGCCGTCCTGGTAACCTCTATCTCGCTTAGTTTGTTTCAGCAGGATCGTTTCGTATTAGTTGGGTTATTAGCTGGTTTGGTACTGGCAGGAATCTTCCGACAGTTGATTCCGCTTTTTATCTCTACACGCGATCCCGAGGGAACGCTGCTCTTCCTTCTGCCTATGATTCGTCCTATGTTGCCGTTAATGGCTTTCGCCGCTGATCCATTTCATAAACTGTTTGACCGCTCGCGACGGAAGGAGCAGGAACTGGAGGACGGCGAAGAAGATGAAGAACAGGACGCCGGCGATGACATTCAGGCCCTGATCGACGTCGGCGAAGCCGAAGGAATATTGGAAGAGGAAGAAGGAGAACTAATTCATTCGATCCTCGAGTTTGGTGACACCCGCGTAAGCGAGGTGATGACACCGCGACCTGACATCGTTGCCGTTGCGGCGACTGCAACTGTGCGCGACGCGCGCGACATCATGATTGAATCAAAATATTCGCGGCTGCCTGTTTACCGCGACCAAATCGATAATGTTGAAGGTCTGATCTACGTGCGCGATTTGCTTCAGCATTGGGCGGAAGGAAATGAAAACGGACCGATCTTGCCGCTTGTGCGTCCGGTTTATTTTATTCCGGAGACAAAAGCGGTTGCCGAACTTCTGGAGGAAATGCAGAAAGCGCACGTGCAGCTCTCGATGGTGATAGACGAGTACGGTGGTGTCTCCGGTCTGGTTACGGTCGAGGACATACTCGAGGAAATCGTCGGTGAGATTGAAGATGAGGACATTGAAGGCGATGAACTCAATGACATCGTGGAACAGAATGAGGGATGTTACGAAGTGCTTGGCTCAACCGAAATCGGCAAGATCGAGCGGCTGTTCGATATGGAAATTGAGGCCGACGATTTCACAACTATTGCGGGACTGGTCATAAGTGAGTCGGGCAAAGTTCCGCAAACCGGTGAGTGTCTGACTTTTCGCGGACTCGAGGTTGAAGTGCTGGAATCAGATGAGCGACGCATTGGGCGGCTGCGAGTAAAGAGAGAGGCCGAAAACAACTCCAACGAAATGAGCCGGGCAACATAGCGTGACCTCGAGAATGGCGAAACGAGCGAGCAAATACTTACAGGGCCGAAGAATCGATCCGGCGCCCATAACTACGAATACAACAGTCGCCGAGCTTGTCGACGAATCGTTTATTGCTTACAACGGCGCGCGGTTGCGTGAAGCCTGTCAACTCTTCACGTTGAAGATGCTCGAACCTGAGGTCACCGTCGGCGTTTCGATCACGGGCGCTCTCACACCGGCGGGTTTGGGGATCTCCGCATTAATTCCCCTAATCAAAGCCGGGTTTATCGATTGGATAATTTCAACCGGCGCCAACTTGTATCACGATGCTCATTTCGGCATCGGCCTGGCGATGCACCAGGGAAGCGCGCAAATCTCCGACATCGTCTTGCGTCAAGAGGAAGTTGTTCGTATCTATGACATCTTTTTCGACTACTCGGTGTTGCTGGACACTGACGCTTTCTTTCGGAAGATAATTTCCGGAAACGAGTTTCAGAAAACCATGTCCACCGCCGAGTTTCACTACCTGGCCGGACGCTACGTGCACGAGCGTGAGCGAAAATTGGATTTGAAAGATAAGTCGCTGCTTGCCGTCGCCTATGAGTATGGCGTACCTATCTACACTTCATCTCCGGGCGATTCTTCGATCGGGATGAACGTCGCGGCGAAGGCCCTTCAAGGCAACAAATTGGCGTTTGATCCATCACTTGATGTAAATGAAACTGCAGCAATAGTGTTGGCGGCGAAGCGAAACGCGCAAGCAGAAAAAGCGGAAGAGGGAAAAAGTAGAGGGAAGGGCCGGTCCAAAAAGAAATCAGGCCGTTCAGCGTGCTTTATCCTCGGCGGTGGCTCGCCCAAGAATTTCCTGTTGCAAACTGAACCGCAGATCCAGGAGGTGCTGGGCATAGACGAACGTGGACATGATTATTTCTTACAGGTGACTGATGCGCGCCCGGATACCGGAGGTTTGTCCGGCGCGACACCGGGTGAAGCAGTTTCATGGGGCAAGGTCGATCCGGATCGTTTGCCGGATGCAGTTGTTTGCTATGTAGATTCGACAGTGGCGCTTCCGATCATTACGGCTTATGCTTTGGCTAAGCACGATCCGCGCGAGCCAAAGCGGCTTTACGATCGTCGCGACGAGTTTATGAAATTGCTGCTCTCTGAATACTGGAAATCCAAGCGGCGTTGATTGCAATCGCGTTGGCTGAGGCGAACACCATCGTTAGGTTATTCGAGACACCTGTTTTTTGTGAAGATATTGGGACTAGAATGCGGAAGAGGAAGAGGAACCAACGAACATGGGGCTAACACCGGCCACCTCCTTCAAAGCGCTGAAGTATGACTGCGACAAGTGCGTAGCTTACTGTTGCTCGATTTATGATCGCGTTCAGGTTACGCCCCGTGATATTCGGCGGCTCGCTGCGCATTTCCGTGTTTTGCCTGAGGTCGCAATCCAACGGTTTACAAAGCTATTTGGAAAGGAACGAATCCTGAGGCGGAAAGCCGATCGATTGTTTGGGCAGGCGTGCATGTTTCTGGATCAGGATACCCGGAAGTGCACAATCTACCATGCACGGCCGCTGGTCTGTCGCGAGTTTCCGACCACGTCGCGCTGCGCCTACTACGACTTGATTCAATTTGAGCGCGAACAACAGGACGACCCCGACGTGATCCCACTCGTGAAGATTACTTTCAAGAATGGTAAAGGAAAGTCTTGATATCTGTGAGTAGGGATTGCTAGGGGACCGAGCACACATTATGCAAGAGCTATTAGCGAATATGATCGGCAAGAAGATAGATGTCTATTGCGGCGGGGCATCTAGTCTGCGCGGCGAAGTGCTTAAGCTCGAAGAAGGTGTAGTTCACCTGCAGGACAGCGACGGGAAAACCTGTTTCGTGGCGATAGATAAGATTGTGGTCGTGTGGGAAGCCAAAGATGACGAGCACAGAGCTGGCTTCGTGGCGTCCACGTGAAGCCATTTAAGCGATAAGAGGAAACAGCAAGTCCGACTGGTTCTGAACAGAATTGTAGCGGCAAGCTAAAACGCCGGCGTTAGAGAAGCGCCGGCGTTTCGTATTTAAACGAGTGTTTCGAATTAATCACTGGTCAGCGGCGCCGGCATCGGAACCTTGCGAAACCCATCGATACGCGAAAGCCAGTAGTCGTTGAAAGGTGAATAGACGACTCCATGATGGCGGGAAGCGTGGTAGAACCCATGTTCATCGGCGACGATTCCCACGTGCGCGAGATTGCTGAAGAAAACCAGCGTGCCAAACTTATATTGTTCTTCCGCAACCGGAGCGGTAAAACGAGCCCAGAGCGTGCGCGCACTGCCGCGTTCAAAATCGATTCCTACCGATTGGAATGTGCTCCAAACAAAACCTGAACAGTCAAAGGCTGAGGGGCCAGTTGCTCCCCATGAGTAACGGGCGCCGAGCCGCTCGTCTATCGCTGCAGTGATCAGCTGACGGAATGGGAGACTACCGGGGCTTTTGATCGTCAAAGGCTTCGCTGGGTTGATCTCTTCCACCGAAGCGAGGGAAACGAGCACCGGATCGTTGTCCAGAGCAGATAGATCATGATTTTGGATAATCTGCGATACCTGGCGTTGGCGAGTTTCGCCAGATTGCGCGGCCGCCGCTAAGGGAAAGATGCAAACGGCGAAGAAAGCCGCGAGCGCATAGGGAAACCTTTTTTTCAAAAGCAAAGGGGTAAATCTCTCCTTATTTTTTTCGGGTGAGGGGGTACCGCTGAAGGCAATATGAATTCTAGTTGCGGCAGTAGCAGTGAACAAGCGGCAATGTGACTGTTTCGTGACGAATCACACTTGAAAGAAACAAAGCGAACCAAAAGAGGTCAGGGTTGTTTTCGGAAGAGAATCAATTTTATAGGCGCTTTGTTCAAAAGCGTTTTTATATCGCAACACAATCAGTCAATGTGAAGTGAAGATCCTAACGGCGCGCGAGCTGTTTTCGACAGAGAGTCCTATACAAATTGTGAGCGAACAGCAGTGTGAGTGCGAGCGTCACAGGGCAATTCTCCTAAGATGACCGGGGTACTAAACTGGAAATACGATCAATCGGTAGAGACTTCCGCGCTTGGATCCAACTTAATCACCCTGAGAAGCCGCGTGATAATTCAGCCCGACAGTAATGATTTTCTGGAGCAATTGATCGTAAGGCAGCCCGCTGTGAGCGGCTGAGTCGGCGAAGTCTTCGCCTTCCGCAATTTGAGGGTTCGGATTAGCTTCGAGCAGGTAAAAGTGGCCATCATCCGTCAGGCGGTAATCCAATCGCGCATACCCGCTGAGAAAAAGGTAGCGGTAGGTTCGTTTGGAGAGGCGTTCGAGAATCTTGTGCTGTTCGGGGGTCAGCTCTGCGGCCCGTGTCGCAACTCCAACTTTTTGCTGATAAGCCGGATCCCACTTAACCTTGAGTGTAGCGATGTTTTCCGAGCCTTCGGGAAGCTTCTCCATTACTAGCTCCCACGGCGCGTAGGTTTGAATATTCTGATTGCCGATCACCCCAACATAAATCTCGCGCCCTTTTATGTACTGCTCCGCGATGGCTGCGGTCTTGTTTTGCCGATGAATAAACTCCACTCGCTGCGTCAGCCTTTCATCGTCGTGCACTACAGATGCCTGTGAAATGCCCACCGATCCTTCTTCGCTTATCGACTTGACCAGCAAGGGAAACTTCAAACGTTTGGCCCGTCTGACCTTTCGGTTCATGGGAAATACGGCAAAATGCGGCACCTGAAGACGGTGGTAAGCAAGGATCATTTTCGTGAGTGCTTTGTCGTGAGCGAGAGTCATGCCACGAGGATTGCAGCCTGTATAAGCCTGCCTCATCAACTCCAGGTAGCTGACGACGTGCTGGTCGTACAGTGGATAGCCATGAAACTCCTCCAGCAGGTTGAAAGCGATATGAGGCTTATACTCCATTAACGCGTCGCCAATGACATTCAACTGATTGTACAGTCCGACGGGATAAACATCGTGGCCCATCTTCTTAAGAGTGGAGATGACGTCGTATTCAGTCTTGATTTCTATCTTCTCTTTGTCGCTCAGTCCGTCGAGCGTAATGGGCGGCACGAGGTCCTGATGAACGAGCACGATGATCCTGAGCTTCTTTTTTGGCTCGAAGACTATCTTGTTCTTTTTTTTGGATCGGGAAGTCATACGGCGATACGATGATAACCCGAATGTAGTACGTTCATTACCTGAACCGTCAAGACAATCATTACGCGACGACGCGCCTCCCTGGTCGGTGTAGCCACGTGTAACTTCAGATCCTTGCAACGATCAATCATATTCTCGAGCACATGGTCGATGGTGTATTGATGAACTCCAGTGCCTTCAGCGACGATTTGACGAACCTCACGCCGTACACTGCGGAGAAAACTAGCGGCGCTTGGCCGCGTCTTATGGCGTGGATCGTCTGAGAAGATTCGCCGAAGGTCGCGATCATAGACGGCGGGCCAATCGAAATCGTATCGCTCTCGTTTGCGGTCATAGTGTTCGCGCAAGGTCATGCGTACGGCTGAAAGCGGTTCCACTTTAGTTCGCGTACGGTTTCGTGGTTTCGTTCCTGCGAGTTCGCTCATTGCCCCGTTGATGTATTCAAGCTTGTGCAGGGCAGGCCAGCCTTTATAGCGGCGCCGCCAGCGTGAGCGCGGTGTGAGCCAAACCGCAAATGTTTCAGCAAAGTCTTCTGCAGGATGAGCCTGTGCATACCAGGCGCGCAGATGCAATACATAGTTGCGGCTCTTCGGCTTTGGTTTATAGAAATCCGGATAGCGCTGCGCAAAAGAGCCGAAGAGTTCACGCCAGCGCCGCTTGAAGTGCAAGCGAAAGGCTGTATCGAGCGCGTGACCTGCTTCGTGGCGGAGAATCCGCATGCATTCGTTGTCAGTACCGCCTTCGACCTCCAGCATCTGCTTGCGCTCAAGTTTCATCAGGCGCGGATGGGCGAGGTAAAAGGGAATAGCAATTCCAGGCACGCCATCAGGCGAAAACCACTCTTCCGAGAGCCAAACGTGCGGCTTAAACCGAATGCCGCGTTCATTCAATTCGCTGTACAGGCGTTTGATGTGAGGCTCGAGAAACGAGCCCTTGATCTTGAGCGGCAGATCGCAAATCCGCAAATCGAGCAGATGTTCATCAGAGAGGCGATGCCAGGGGAAGCGGTAACTCAAGCTACAGCCCCCTTCACCGCCGGCCCGTTAAATGACCCTTTTCCGTCGCGGAGTAAGTTTGTATGCAAGCGTAAATGCGGATCGGCAATGACTGGCATGCGCAGCGGCAGGTCTAACACTTCGAGTTCAGGATCAGGAAACGAGGGCCATTCTAGCGACGTTTGCCGGTATCTGCCAGACGCGAGCGAAAATCGCTAACTTCCGGGCATTACGCCGGTTTTCAGGTAAGAGGAGGGACAAACCTTCTCAACGACACACTCGGCGCAGAGTGGATTACGGGCTTTGCAAATCGCACGGCCGTGGGCAATGAACAAATGAGGAAAGATAACCCAATCCTTTTTTGGCACAATCGCGATCAAGTCTTGTTCGATCTTGTCAGCGGTCTTCTCCGCGGAAAGACCAAGCCGATGCGATAACCTGGTAACGTGCGTATCAACGACTACCCCGGAACTAATCCCAAAAGCATTGCCAAGGACAACATTTGCCGTTTTGCGCGCTACCCCGGGCAGTTCCAACAGCTCCTCGATTGTTTCCGGCACGTGGCCGCCGTATTGATCGGTCAAAACTTGTGCAGTGCCTTGAATGGACTTCGTCTTGTTGCGAAAGAAACCGGTAGTGCGAATATCTCGTTGCAGCTCCTTCTCCGAAACCTTCAGATAGTCTTCAGGCTTGCGATACTTGCGAAATAGATCCTGGGTAACGATATTCACGCGCGCGTCAGTACACTGTGCCGATAGAATCGTCGCAATCAATAACTCAAAAGGACTTGAATGGCTCAGCGAACACTTCGCGTCCGGATACGCACGCTTCAGGAGGCGAATGATTTGTCGAACTCTCTGTTTCAGATCCTCTTTGGCCACAACTGTCTCCCTTGAAACCGCCTGCCCCAGACGCCAGGAGCGCCAGAGAGGACGACTCAGTAAAGATCTAGTAAGCAGAGTACCTGTCCAGGCCGCTGATTCCGTAAAATGACTTCTGCCGATCCTGGCAGCTTATTATCGTCGTCCGTGCGCGATCTTCGCCGCTTCCGGCAAAGCGCGCAACCGCAGCATCGAAATCACGCCAAACAGCGGACCAGGCGCCAATATTGCGAATGCGTATTTCCAGCCTACGGCTTTTACGAAGTAGGGTATCAACTCGATAGAGATGGTTGTGAGCAGAAACCCGACGCAGGTCTGCATCGTCAGGGCTGTTCCCACATATTGGGGATCGCCAAGTTCCGTAACGCAGGCTGAAAACTGCGCCGAGTCTGCCACCACGGTGGCTCCCCAAATTGCCGCCACAAGAAGCAGCAAGAATGGGTTTCCTCCGAAGAGGAAACCAATGAGCAAACAGCAACCGCCGCTGATGCCCATGGCCCAGGACGTGACAATAGTGCGCCCTATGCGATCCGCGACCAGACCGGCAATGACACATCCCACCGCACCGCAGCCAATGACGAGAAACGAAGCGACTTCGGCCGCAACTGGAGAAGCTTTCGATACTGTTAGGCTTGCCCGAATCATCACGGGAATCCAAACCCACATTGCGTAGAGCTCCCACATGTGGCCGAAATAGCCGAAGCTGGCTAGTCTAACGCCGCGATTGCTAAATACCGCGATGCCCTGTTTCCAATCAAACTTTGCCGAAGGCAGCGCGTGTGGTCCGTCGCCCACAAAGAGGAGCACGATAAGACCTCCCACTATTGCGAGCAACGAAATGAAAAAAATATTCTGGCGCCAATTTGGACTGCCCAGCCCGTTTACTAAATACGGCGAGGCTTTCCCAAGCGTGAGCGCGCCCACCAACACGCCGAGCGCCATCCCGCGAGAGCGCTGAAACCACGTCGCCATGATTTTCATTCCAGGTGGATAGACCCCGGCAAGAAACATCCCTGTCAGGAATCGCAGCACCATTGCTGTTTGAGCGTCGTGAGCATACGCGCCGAAAGCGGCGTTAGTTAACGCACCCAGGAAAGCCGACACGGCGAACAGATATCTAACGCTGATTACGTCGGGCAGGTTCAGGAATGCGCTCAACAAAGTGCCACCGACGAAGCCAAGCTGCACGGCAATCGTTAACCAGCTAACGCTCGAGTCACTTAGATTCCATTCGACGCGCAGCGCCGGTACAACTGCTGCCGCGCTAAACCAAAGTGACATGCCAAGAAGTTCTGCCAGGGACAACAACGCGAGGGCCCGCCAGCGAGCAAACGATGGCGCGTCCGTAATCAGTTCTTCCGTCGCTTGTTGGTCGAGTCCGCTCATGAATGAGCGCAGAGAATACTACAAAAACAAACGGCAGGTCGTGAAACCCGCCGTTCTAAAATCTCATGAGCTGCCCCGCTTAAGCTACAGCTAAGTTCGAATGTTCGGGGCCAGATTCTGGCAAATGAAATTTAACTCGCTTGCGGCGCTTATTCTCATACATTGCCAGGTCTGCCAGGGCCATCAGGTCTTCCAATGTTTGCTTCCCGTCCGCGTCCAGCTGGGCCGCGCCGATGCTGATCGAAAGTTTATAGGGAACAAGTTTCAGACTGTTGTAGCTTTCAAACTTCTCCTCCAGACGGGAGACGAGCTTTTCCACTCCACCCTCAGGATCAACCGCTGCCAGCGCGGTAAATTCGTCGCCGCCCAAACGACCAAGCACATCCGCAGACCGGAACGTTTCCTTCAGCAGCTCGGCAGTCTTTATCAATGCGCGGTCGCCCTCTTTGTGACCAAACGAGTCGTTGATCGTTTTCAAGCCGTCAAGATCGGCATACACAATCACGCCGCCCTTTCTGGACCGGTGAAGAGAGTTCAAGTACTGCTTGCAAAACGCCAGGAAGCCGCGTCGATTATAGAGACCGGTTAGCTCGTCGGCGAGTGAGAGTGTGTGAATCGCCGCTTCGGCCCGTTTGCGCTCGGTGATGTCCTGGATCTGAAAGATGAAGTGAAGCGGTTCACCTTGTGCGTCACGGACCAGCGATGCGCTGCTTGACGCCCATACATCATGCCCAAGTTTATGAATGTACCGCTTCTCCAGTTGGCAGGTAAGGATCTCGCCGGACAGCATGCGGTAAAGCTCGGCCAAATCACGGCCCAGATCGTCGCGGTGAGTGATGGCCTGAAAATCCGAAACAAGCATCTCGGCCTCGGAGAAGCCAACAATCTCGCAGAGCGAACGATTTACGCGAAGCCAGTTGCCTTCCGGCGACACCAGCGCCATGCCGATCGCCGCGTAATCAAATGCGTTACGAAAATGCTCTTCACTCTCGATCAGTGCCTGGCTGATCCGCTTTTGCTCAGCAATGTACTTGCTAAGCTCCTCAACATGGAGTTTCGCCTGTTGTGCTTGTGCGGCCGACCCTTCGACATGCGCAAGGTAGGTTCGGTAGGTGAAGTAGACGATAACGATGACCGGGGCGGTTGCTATGAAGGCATAGACTCCAAGGTTCAGACTCAACCTTCCCACGACAGCCGCGCCAAAAGCGCCGGCAAAGTAGGTCAATGAGGTCCACAGGAAATTCGTCCGCCAACTCTGCCAGATGCTTTGATTTGTTTTCAGCGCCACCCCCACAGCAATTGGCCCTGAGTTTAATATGTATTGCAACAAAGCCATCACACAAAGCGCGATAACGAGGTTTGGCGAATAGCCTTGCCGCAGACTGACTCCAGGGAATGCGACGTGGAGGGTCAAGGCGGTAATGAAGGTCGACAATGCCATTACTCCGGCATTGAAAAAGAGTACAGAACCTTTCTTGCTGAAGCGAACGGACGAGCAAAATGCCTCGGCTGCGGCAAGCACGACTGCGGCTTCAATTCCGAATAAGAGTATTGCGAGAAAAACAAAGGTATCGGAAACTGCAATTTGGCCGCGTTCTCCCGGAATCTTGATAGTAATCCGTGACCCTATAAAAACTGTGATGAGAACCAGAACTACAAACTTTGAATCGAGCTGCGTGAAGGGGAGTCGCCAGGCACAAACCGCCGTCACAGTCGCACCGGCAAGTGCAACCGAAAGCAAATAGAAGCTTCTGATCCTTTTTTTGTCCACTTCTCTCTTTTCAAAGTACTGCTGTGAATGCGTTTGCGGCAGCCTATCCAAATCTCCCTGTGAGGAGCGACCCGCGGATAGAGTTTTCCACCACTGCTGAGGGGGTGATTGGCAAGTGGCATTCCGTAACCAGTCGCTCAAAGTTGCGAATTAATCAACTAGATCATGGTCTGGAGACCGATAAATGACCACGAACGGTCAATGTTTCTCGTCAGATTGAATGGGGGTTCTCAATTTGACAGAATCGTTTCCAGTTTGACATGAACAGAGGATGCCGGCCTGCGATAGCGTGACGAATGCGCTGTCGTCCTGAAGAGCAAATTCGAATCGTGATATTCTGAACTCATCAATCCGCTTAAAGCACGTTTGGCTATGCGTCCACGCGAAGACCAGGGAGTTGTGGAAGCCATCCCGCGAACGGCAGAGGACAGAAGTGAGTTGCTCGAATCATTATGAGTGAGTTCCTGGGTTCGCTATCGGCCACGTTTGGCAAGGCTTCGGCCTATGCCGATGAGCAGCCTGTCAGGGCTGAGATCTTCAGCGTTGAGCGTCTTGAGCAATACGCGCGCCGACTCGCGGCTGAACACAAGACCGTAACAAAAAAGGGCCGTGCTCAACTGCTGCCTCGCCTTGAGAATAATGGCCGCAAACTCGTCGCCTGTTACCGCTCGCTGGTCGAAGCAATTCGAAATGGTCGCGCGATCTCACCGGCGGCAGAGTGGTTAGTCGATAATTTTCATATCGTCGAGGAACAACTGCGCGAGATTCGTCAGGACCTGCCCAAAAGTTATTACCATGAGTTGCCCAAGCTTGCTGAAGGGGAATTAAAAGACTACCCCCGGATTTATGCCGTCGCACTGGCCCTGATAGCGCATACCGACTGCCGGCTCGATACAACGACACTGCGCCGTTTCATCGCGGCATATCAAACCGTAGCTCCCTTATCAATAGGTGAATTGTGGGCGGTTGCGATCACTCTGCGTCTCGCACTGGTAGAGAATCTCCGCAGACTTGCCGTACAGATTGTAAAAGCGCGGGAAGAGCGCGAGCAGTCCGACAAGCTCGCTGATAAGCTGCTTGAACTCGCCTCGCGTCAGCCTGCCGCACTAACCCCGCTGGTTGCTGAGAGACTGGGAAAACTGCCAAAGATTCCGCAATCGTTTGTAGTTCAACTTACTCAGCGCCTTCGTGAACAGGATCCGGCAGTGACGCCGGTGATGGACTGGCTCGAGGAACAACTGGCACCGCAGGGCACAAGCATCGAACAAACCATTCATGCTGAACATCAACGACAGGCTGGGATGCAGGTCACCGTTGGCAACATCATCACCAGCATGCGTTTGCTGTCAACGCTTGATTGGCGTGACTTCTTCGAAAGCGTGAGTCTGATTGAACTTTTGCTGGGGACGGATCCGGCCGGCGCTTACGCGAAGATGGAGTTTGCCACGCGCGATCGTTACCGCCATGTCATTGAACGAATTAGTAAGCGAACGCACTCAAATGAACTTGACGTGGCAAGGGCCGCGGTGGAGCTTGCGGAAGAGGCTGAGAAAATCGAGGACGAGGGAAGGGAAGGCGAGGCAAAAAGCGATAACACGCGCTACTTAAGCGCGCGCCCGGAATCGCATGTAGGTTTTTACCTCGTGGACGCAGGTCTGACCCAGTTGGAAGCAGGCTTTGCCTATCGTCCCAAACTCGTGGAAAGACTGCGTCGTTTTATTCTGCGCCATGCGACGGGCGTATACCTCGGAACTCTCACGTTCCTCACCCTGCTGGTCGTCGCTCTTCTAGTCAGCGCGGTATTTGTCAGCGCGGTCTCCGGTTCGCCCTCTGGAGCAAGCTGGCCGCTCGTGCTTATCACTGCTCTGTTGGCCCTCCTCCCAGCCAGTGATCTCGCCGTCTGTGTGTTGAACTGGGACATAACGCATTTGTTTCCGCCGCGCCTGGTGCCTCGCATGGGGACCGCCACCGGCGTTCCTGAAGAAGCCTGCACGATGGTTGTCGTACCGACGATCTTTTCAAATGAGTCACAGCTAAATGAACAACTCGAAAAGCTCGAAGTGCATTTTCTTGCCAATCAGGACACGCATATTTATTTCGCCTTGCTGGGTGATTTTCCTGATGCCGGTACGGAAGAAACTCCAGATGACGCACCGCTCCTGGCGAAAGCCGCAGCGGGCATCGACGATCTCAATCAACGTCACAGCATGGAAGCTTTACCTCGCTTTCATCTTTTTCATCGGCGGCGCCAGTGGAACCCGGGTGAAGATAAATGGATGGGTTGGGAGCGAAAACGCGGCAAACTGGAAGAGTTAAATCGACTTTTGCGCGGGGCGACGGATACCAGCTTCACGATAGTAAGTGGAAAGAGAAAGAGCGAGATAGAGAAGAGTGCCGTAGAAGCTTTGCTTCGAAACATTCGTTACGTGATCACGTTGGATTCCGACACGCAGCTTCCGCGCGACGTGGCTCGCAAACTCGTAGGGGCTGCAATTCATCCACTCAACCGGCCGAAACTGGATACCACGGACAACCTGGTTACACGAGGCTATAGCATTGTGCAGCCGCGCGTGAGCATTTCGCTCGTCAGCGCCTCGCGTTCGAGGTTTGCGCGTATTTTTTCCGGGAACACCGGAATCGATCCCTACACGACCGCGGTATCGGATGTTTATCAGGATCTTTTTGGCGAAGGGAATTTCACCGGCAAGGGTCTTTACGACGTGGACGCATTTCAGGCCGCGCTGGCCAACCGCGTTCCCGAAAACTCACTGCTTAGCCATGACCTTTTTGAATCGTTGTTTGCTCGCGCGGCTTTGGCAACCGACATCGAGTTGCTGGATGACTATCCTACATCTTACCAGGCGTATGCCAAGCGGCAGCATCGATGGACGCGCGGCGACTGGCAAATTTTGCGTTGGCTCTTTCCCACCGTTCCCGATGCGAATGGCCGCAAGGCTCGAAACCCGCTCCCACTGATCTCACGCTGGAAGATGCTTGATAACTTACGGCGCAGCCTCGTGGCACCGTCAATGTTCTTCTGGCTGCTTGCAGCCTGGACGCTTCTTCCAGGCTCTCCTTTGTTCTGGAGTTTGTTTGTCGTCGTAACGATAGCCTTCCCGGTCTATCTCCACGTTACGACGAGTATCTTGATCCATCCCCGTGGAATTCCCTGGACCAGCCACTTCTGGAGTGTCTGGGGTGACGTTAGAACAAACACTACGCAGGTAATTTTGTCGATAGTGTTCCTGCCGCATCAGGCCTACCTGATGACCGACGCCATTGTCCGGACGATCTACAGAAAACTGGTTTCACGAAAAAAGTTGCTCGAATGGGTCACGGCTGCCGATGCTGAGAAGGAAGCGCGACATGACATCTCGGCCTTTTTTTGGTTCATGTTGCCGGCCGAGTTACTCGTAGCGCTGGCCCTGGTGGCCACGCTCATCGTGAGACCAGCTTCGTTCGTCGTAATGTCCGCATTTGTTACCGTCTGGGTTCTTTCGCCTTTCGTTGCTTACTGGATCAGCATTTTACGAGCACCTGAACGCAAGTTGCTGAGCGTCAACGATGTGCAGCTTGCACGATTGGTATCGCGTCGCACCTGGCGTTTCTTTGAGACGTTTGTTGGCGCTGAAGACAATTGGTTGCCTCCGGATAATTTTCAGGAGGATCCGGCTCCGGTCCTGGCCCATCGAACTTCGCCGACAAATATTGGGTTGCTCGCACTCGCTACTGTATCGGCGCATGATCTGGGCTACATCGCCTCGCTGGAATTTCTCGAGCGTCAGGAACTAATGTTTGCAAGTCTGCTGAAACTGGGAAGATTTCACGGACATTTTTTCAACTGGTACGACACCAAGACTCTGCAGCCACTCCAGCCGCAATACATATCTACCGTTGACAGTGGGAATTTGGCTGGCCATGCCATCGCGCTAAAACAAGCGTGCATCGAGCTGCCCGACGCGAAGTTGTTTGATACGCGACTGATAGAAGGACTTGCCGACACGATCAATGCCATCTCCGTCGAAGCCGGAAGACTCCGTAGCTTTCGACAACGCACTGAAGTGGTCACCGTCAGCCAGTTGCGCAATGAGATCGAAGCTTGTCAAAAACTGGTCTCGTCAGGGGACAGGGGGAGTTTGCTGTCATGGTTTCTGCTCTTTGAATCCTTGCGACAAAGGACGTCTGAGATTGAAGACATCATCAACGCGCTGGCGCATGAGCATGGCGAGGTCAACTTCAAAGAGCTCCGTTGGTGGGTGGGTGCTTTACTGCATCAGGTAAGTTCCTGCCGCCGTGATGCAGATGCGCTCACGCCGTGGGGTCGTTTGTTGTCGCAACTTCAGGCAGATAATGCAGCGGGAGGACCGGTCAGCGAAAATAAATGGAAGCCGCTGCTGAATCTTCTTCATACTGTTCCCTCGCCGGCCGAAGTGCCGCAGGTCTGCGATCGCGCGCTGCTCCAACTATCGGCGCTGAGTGGCGAGTTTCGCGAGCAATCCATTGAAACGCTCGCGAAATTGACAGGGGCGCTTGAGCAGGGGGCGGCCGCGGCGGGAGATTTCCTCGCACGGCTAAGTCGCCTGGCGCATACCGCGGAACAGGTCATGGAAGAGATGGACTTTAAGTTTCTCCTCGATCCTGAGCGCAAGGTGTTCACGATTGGCTACAACGTCTCGGCCCAGGTCGCCGACAACTCTTACTATGATCTCCTTGCTTCAGAAGCCCGTTTGGCTAGCTTCGTCGCAATCGCGAAAGGCGATGTGCCTCAGGAACACTGGTTCCGTTTAAGTCGCCAGCTAACCTCAGTCGATGGCGGTCGCGCACTTATTTCCTGGACCGGCACCATGTTTGAATACCTGATGCCACTGCTGGCGATGCGCAATTACCCGGCTTCTTTGCTGGATGAAACCTACCGCACAGTGGTGAAGAGGCAGATCGAATATGCCGAAGAACGCGGCGTTCTCTGGGGCGTGTCGGAGTCAGCATACAACGTTCGCGACATTCATTTGAACTATCAATACGGACCATTTGGAGTTCCCGGCCTGGGATTGAAACGTGGACTGATTGAGGACCTGGTAGTGGCTCCTTACGCGACAATGCTTGCTGCGCAGATTGATCCGCGAGCAGCCATGGATAACCTGCGCCGACTGGAGGAAGAAGGAGCACTCGGCCCTTATGGTTATTTCGAAGCCATTGACTACACGGCAGAACGCTTACCGCAGGGGCAGCCTCATGTTTTGATTCGCGCTTTCATGACCCACCATCAGGGCATGAGTCTGGTAGCCCTCAGCAACGTGCTGCACGACGATCGCATGGAGAAGCGTTTCCATGCGGAGCCTCTGGTTCTGGCAACCGAGTTGCTGTTACAGGAACGCATTCCGGTCGGCGTGCCGGCAGTGCCTCCGCGGGCGGAAGAAGTATTGACAGGCCGGGTGATGCAAACGCCGACAGGAATGGGCACACGCGTTTACCATCGCTTCGACACAGAAACGCCGCGCACGCAGTTGCTCTCAAATGGAACTTACAATGTGATGCTCACGGTCGCCGGTGGCGGTTATTCCAACTGCGGCGTAAATGCTGTCACGCGGTGGCGCGAGGATGTTACGCGTGACAACTGGGGCTCCTTCATCTATCTGCGCGACGTCAGGAGCGGCGCCGTCTGGTCGGCAAGTTATCAACCAGTTCACCGGCGGCCGCAGTCGTATGAGGTAGCCTTTTCCGAAGATAAGGCAGATTTCTGGCGCAGCGATGCCGGCATCATTACGCATATGGAGATCGTCGTGTCGGCCGAAGACAACGCGGAAATGCGCCGCGTTTCGTTAACTAACAATTCCACCCGCACCCGCGAGATCGAGCTGACGAGTTATGCAGAGGTAGTCCTTAACACGCCACAGGCCGACGCGGCCCATCCCGCTTTTAGTAACCTGTTCATTGAAACCGAATTCTTCGCCGCCGAAAACGCCATCCTGGCCCACCGTCGCCAACGCTCGAGCGATGACGAACCTATCTGGGGCATTCACGTCGTTGTCGTCGAAGGTGATCTGGTGGGCGCAGTGCAATATGAAACCGATCGCGGACGCTTCCTCGGTCGCGGCCACACGTTCCACGATCCCATTGCCGTCATGGAGGATCGCCCGCTCTCGAATACGACTGGTCCGGTGCTCGATCCGGTCTTTAGTTTGCGCAGGCGCGTAAGAATTAGGCCCAACCAAACTGTGCGTTGCTCGTTTAGCACCATTGTGGCGCACTCGCGCGAGCAGGCGGTGATGCTGGCCGATAAATATCACGACCCTAATACTTTTGAACGTGAACTACGACTTGCCTGGACCAAGGCGCAGGTGGAGATGAGTCACCTGAACATCGACGCCGAAGAAGCGCACCTCTTTCAGCGTTTGGCGTCACGTATTGTTTATTCGGATCCTTCACTACGCCCGCGCCCGCACGTGCTTGCGCTTAACACCAAAGCGCAGTCGAGTTTGTGGGCTTACGGCATTAGCGGCGACTGGCCGATTCTGGTTGTGCGGATCAACAAGGAAGCCGATCTGCCGATGGTGCGCAAGATTGTGCGTGGCCATGAGTATCTTCACTACAAGGGACTGAAGATCGATCTGGTGATCCTCAACGACAATCCCACCAGCTATCTACAATCGCTGCAAAAAGAACTGGAGACAATGATTCGCACCAGCGGCCTGGGAAATTTGCTGGACAAACCGGGCGGCGTCTTCCTGCGCCGCACTGATCAAATGCCGGAAGCAGATCGCATTCTGCTCCACTCGGTCGCCCGGGCGGTGATCGTTACCGAGCGTGGACCGCTCGAAGATCAGCTCGAACGGCCGGAAGTTGCCGAGCCATTGCCGGCTACCTTTATTCCGCGTCTTCCTTCGCAAACTTATCCAGAACCTACCGTTGCGCCGCCGGAGTTAACTTTCTTCAACGGGCTGGGCGGATTTCATCAGGGTGGCCGCGAATACGTGACGCTGCTGGGTGCGGAACAGTGGACGCCTGCTCCCTGGGCCAACATTATTGCCAACAAGAGTGATTTTGGCTTTCAGGTCACAGAGACCGGCGCGGGCTACACCTGGTCAGTGAACAGCCGCGAGAATCGTCTGACGCCCTGGTCCAATGATGCCATTTGCGATCCGCCCGGCGAGGTTGTTTACCTTCGCGACGAAGACACCGGCACGGTCTGGTCGGCCACGCCCTTGCCGATTCGCGGAACGGAGCCCTACGTGATCAGGCACGGCCAGGGCTATTCAGTTTTTGAACACACCAGTCACGGCATTTCGCAGGAGTTGTTGCTCTTTGTGCCACTTGACGATCCAGTAAAGATTTCACTGCTGCGCCTGCGCAATCGCAGCGATAGAAAAAGAAAACTGACCGTCACACTGTACAACGAGCTGGTGCTGGGCGTGCAACGCACCACTTCTGCTCCCTACGTCATAACGGCGATCGATCAGCCAAACTCGACCATTTTTGCCTGGAATCCTTTCAACAATGAATTCGCCGGCCGCGTTGCTTTTGCGGCGACGAATGAAAGAATTTCCAGCGCCACTTGTGATCGTAAAGAATTTATCGGTCGCAATGGCACGCTGACTGGTCCCGCTGCCTTGCGCCGGGTCAATCTATCCGGTCGCGATGGCGCCGGACTCGATCCCTGTGCCGCACTGCAAGTCACCATCGAGCTGGCGCCTCACGAAGGACGCGAGGTTTTCTTTCTTCTGGGAGAGGCCGGGTCGCGGGAAGAAGCCGCAGCGCTGATTACAAAATTTAACCACGCCGGAAATGTTAACGACGCGTTCGAGGATGTCTTGACGCATTGGGACACACTGCTCGGTACGATAGAGGTTAGGACTCCCGATACGGCCATGGACACAATGCTCAACCGCTGGTTGCTTTACCAGACTTTATCGTGTCGTATTTGGGCGCGTTCGGCTTTCTATCAATCAGGTGGCGCGTTTGGTTTTCGCGACCAGTTGCAGGACGTGATGGCGCTGGTCTACAGCAGTCCGGCCATTGCGCGGGAACAAATACTGATTGCCGCCAGCCACCAGTTCAAAGAGGGCGACGTACAACATTGGTGGCATCCGCCGACCGGACGCGGTGTGCGCACACGTTTTTCCGATGACCTTCTGTGGCTGCCGTTTGTCGCTGGGTTTTATACAAACGTCACTGGCGACTTCTCGGTGCTCGACGAGGTAGTTTCGTTTCTCGAACAACCACTGCTGGGGCCGGACGAGCACGAGACCTATATGCAGCCGTCAGTCTCGCCTGAGTCGGCCTCGGTTTTTGAACACTGCATTCGAGCGCTCGATCGTAGTTTGGCAGTCGGCACACATGGCTTGCCGCTGATGGGCGGAGGAGACTGGAACGATGGCATGAATCGCGTGGGCCATCTCGGTAAAGGCGAGAGCGTCTGGGTGGGTTGGTTCCTTTATAAGACGCTGGAGGCATTTGCCCCCTTATGCGATCCGAGAAACGAACAGAAGCGCGGCGAGCGCTACCGGGAGCACCTGGAGAAGTTGAAGAAGGCCTTGGCAGAGAGTGCTTGGGATGGCGACTGGTATCGCCGTGCTTATTTCGACGAGGGCACGCCGCTCGGCTCAGTGCAGAACGATGAGTGTCGCATCGACTCGATTGTCCAGTCGTGGTCTGTTATATCCGGCGCGGCTGAAAGCTACCGCGCTCAGCGCGCGATGGCTGCGGTTGAAGAGTACTTGATTCGTCGTGGCGATGGCCTGGTGATTCTCTTCACGCCGCCCTTCGACAAGGGGAAGCTGGATCCCGGCTACATAAAGGGTTACGTGCCGGGCGTGCGCGAGAATGGCGGCCAATATACTCATGCTGCGCTCTGGACTTTAATCGCCTTTGCTATTCTCGGCGATGGAGAACGCGCGGGCGAACTCTTCTCGCTGTTGAATCCCGTGAACCACTCTTCAACGCGCGCCGGGCTTCACAAATACAAAGTTGAGCCGTATGTGGCCGTCGGCGACGTGTATGCCGTTCCACCACACACGGGGCGAGGCGGTTGGACGTGGTATACCGGGTCTGCTGGTTGGATGTATCGCGCGGGGCTCGAATCGATTCTAGGCTTCAAGTTGCGCGGGGAACGCTTGCGGATTGATCCGTGTGTGCCGCGCTGGTGGCGCGATTTTGAGATTACTTACCGGCGTGGTCGCACGATCTATCGGATCAGAGTTGAGAACCCGCTTGCGTTCAGCCACGGCGTTTCCACTGTCGAATTGGACAGCAAACCACAACCCGATGATGAAATTCCGTTGAACGACGACGGGCAAACTCATACCGTTCGCGTTGTGCTGGGGGAGAAGCTCGTTAGAGAGGAGGCCCCTGAACAAGAAACCGAATCGACACATAGAGAGCCGACGAGATAATGGTGCCGAGTTTTGGCTAGCTGACGAATCCCCTGAGCATGGCAACTTCAGTCCAGAGTCGCTGGGTGGTGGCACGGTTCGGATGATCTTGACTGTGCCGGATCCTGATGCGATGTTCGCGCAGGCGATTGCGGCAGGTGCCCTAGAGGTCGTCGCGGTAGAGGAGGCGTATGGGTGGCGCTTGGGCCGCGTGGTCGATCCATTCGGCCATCATTGGGAGATCGGCCGTCCGCTTGCATCGTAGGTCACTGTTGCTCGACTAGTTGTTAGCGTCACGTATAAACAAATCGTTGCAGGTGAGCCGCGATTGTGTGTCGTTCATCAAGCCGTTGGATTTCTTCCTTGAATTGAATGTTTTGAGGCATTGAGAAAACAGCATGCAGACAAACGAGGCTCCTGAACAGGCGGGAGTTAGGGCGGCCGAAGAATGGTTGGCTTTAGTGGATGCTGGTGACTTCGAAGAAAGTTGGGAGCATACGGCCTCACTCTTTAAATCTGGCATCTCCGAGAAAGATTTCTTTAAATCAGGTATCTCAAAGCAACAGTGGCAATCCTCTTTGAGAACTGTGCAGGATTCGCTCGGGAAAGCTGTGCTACGCAGACTGAAATCAAAGCGATATACGACGGAATTGCCTTGGGAACCAGCTGCAGAGTACGTTGTAGTAGAGTATGACACCACTTTCGATCGGCAGATGGAAAGAACAGAGACCGTAATTCTGATTAAAGAGAGCGATGGCGAATGGAGGGTCTCTGGATACAAGTTCAAGGTAGGCACATCTAACCAGGCGATGCATTCAACAGTGAGTTCAAATCGAAGGGCGTGAAGATCACACGCGACATTTGTGATCAACCCTACGGTTGCCGTGACTTCGACGTCGAAGACTGCAACGGCTATCGCTTATGTTTTGGACAGGACATAGAAGGATGAAAAGGGCTCACGCAGGACCGGAATCAGCGTGCCTTTCATCGACAACCTGTTGCTAATGCACTTATTGCCCGGCCGCTGAAGCGGGGCCTTGGATGGAACAACTCCGGCGGAATTGATGTCTAACGAAAAGGCCTTAAGCCATAGCTGCTAGAGTTAGTCATCCGAGAAGGGGAAGGTGACGATGTTAGTAGCAGTCCTTACGATCTTCCTTGGTGCCTTGGGCTTTGCGGGCGGACTTCAGGAACTCGTAGTCCAGGGCGTCTTCAACAACCAGAAGGTTCCACTCACAGGCGGAACACTAGGTGCAGTGTCAGCCGCACTACTTGTGGCCGCCGGAATCGCATTACTACGGCAGTCGCCGCGCGCCGTACCTTTTACGCGAATGGCGGCGGTGGCTAACCTGTTAGTGTCCATGCTGGTTGGGCAGATGGTCTGGGGACTTGCCGGGTGGCCGATGACCATCGTCGGGCTGGGCTGGCCATTGTTCCTCCTGATATACGTTCGCAACGTACGCGCCGCGCAATGAAGTTTGCGTACGCCATGGCTTGGACAATCGAATCAAGTTGCACAGTTCCAGTTTTCACCCAACCAATGATTGTAG
>JBKOZZ010000062.1:0-51701 GCA_046726155.1 Acidobacteriota bacterium | reverse complement strand
TTGGTACTCGCGAGAGGATTCGAACCTCTAAGACGGAAGGTTTGAGCTTCCGATGTCTGCCGGATTGCATCACGCGAGCAGATGTTGGTGCTGCCGGAAGGACTTGAACCTTCAACTACACGGCTCTCAACCGCGCGCGTCTGCCAATTGCGTCACGACAGCAACGAATTGAATTGGTACCGGCGGAGGGATTCGAACCCACACTGTCTAGTTCCTAAGAGTAGCGCCTCCTCCCGATTGGGCTACGCCGGCGTGGTGAACCCGGCAGGGCCCGAACCTGCGACGGGCGGGGTCCCACGCGGGCAGCCCGCGTGGGGTGCTGTTATCGTTTAGGAAACGACTGTTCTAATTCCAACTGAACTACGGGTTCCGCGAGCTTGGTTGCGGAGACAGGACTTGAACCTGCGTCGACGGATTATGAGTCCGTCCCTGGCGGCTTTACGACTCCAGTGTACTCCGCGTCAAACTCTTCAAACTGGCTACGGAGGTAGGATTCGAACCTACGTCAACGAGTTTCAGAAACTCGCGCCTTTCCAGCTCGGCCACTCCGTAAGAATTCTTAAATTGGTGGACCTGGCACGATTTGAACGTGCGACCTCGACCTTCGCACAGTCGCGCTCTGATTCCGCTGAGCTACAGGTCCTCGGATTCTTCCGGCGGTGAGCGAGTTGCGCTGACAGCCACCAGTGCCGTCGCTCGATCTCACCGCCGAAACTTGGCGGAGGCGGCAGGAGTTGAACCTGCACACGCAAAGCGCGGCGATTTAGCAAACCGCTGCCATACCATTAGGCGACGCCTCCATCGATTGGCGGAAGGGACAGGACTTGAACCTGCAAGCGACAAATGCGCGGTAGTTTTCGGGACTACTGCCTTACCAGTTAGGCTACCCTTCCAAGAGATTTTGATTTGCGATTTTGAATTAGATTGGCTGGGACGCCCGGATTTGAACCGAGAATCTCGGGTTTGGAATCCGATGGTTTGCCGGTTAGCCTACGCCCCGTAAGATTTCTGGTGCATGTGGTAAGACTCGCACCTACGAAGTCGTTGGACGCCTGATTTACAGTCAGGTGCTTTTGCTGCTCAGCCACACATGCGAGATCGATTTGAGATCTCAGATCTCACAGTTGAGATTTCAGATTCCAGATCGCTTCGTGCTAAAAAATAGATGAAGGCAGAGAGAACAATGCCGCGAACACACTTCGAGGCACACTTCTCCTGAAGATGGCGATCTCGCGGACTCTCGCAAAGGACCGAGATCGTCATCCGTTGAAGGCTCCCTGCCTTCATCTCTCGCAAATAGGTACTTCGATTGTCAAAAAACTAAAGGAGCGGGCTTTAAGCCTCCCAGGGAAGCTGCCCGCTCCTTCAATTCTCGCGAATTTTGCTTTGAGATTTGGGAGCGGGAGTCCGCTCCCGCTGATTAAATCTTGATATTACGGCTATCTATGGACGTTTCTTGTCCGAGTCTGCCGCCAAAAATATTGGTTGCTGACAAGCTCAGGCCTAACGAACAGACGACCGTATGCATGGCGGCGCACGGCTGCCATTTCGTCGAATGTTGCTTGTTTGTCCTGCTCGTCATCATTGAAAGTTTCTTCCTCGCAGTGCGCGATACGATGTTCGCGCGAACTGTCTTGTATAAAGTATCAATAGCGATCGTGTCAAGATCTTTTCTACGAATACCGATCGCCGCTGCTTCGATACTCTTCGACTAGTCGTGAGTTGCCTGACATTCAACGAACGTGGAGATCGCATGGGCTGACTCTCGAAAGATTTTGGAACAGGAAAGAATCAAATGTGATCCGGCATGGTGGTAACAACTCAGGAATGGTGGTAATAAAGGTGGTAACAACTTTCCTGCAGCGTGACGCTGCATAGTTGGTAGCCAAATGAAGAAGTCACTATCCTGATCGGCATTGCTGGATCGCTTCTGGGTGGATTCATCGGGCACTACTTACTCGGATACGGTACCGGTGGTCGCGGTGATGTCAGCGACTTAACCAAACCAGGATTCTTGATGAGCCTGGTGCTGGCAGTAGTTGGGGCAATCATCCTGCTGGCGATCTACAGACTGATCAAAGGCCGCAGCGGTTCCGTCTGAGCCCGCACCGCGAAAGAGTAACAAGCCACTCGCGCTGCGCGCTCGGTGCGGACCGGGACGTCCGCGCTCCCAGGATGAGGTAAGGAGCGGATTGATCTCGGTCACAGCATTCCTCTTATCACATAGTTATGGCTTGCTCTTGCGACTACCCTTCCGCGCCGGCTTCTGAGAGCGGTAAAGGCGAACGTCCAAGGCAAAGGGTTCAACTGAGACGATCTCAATGTCCCGCGTTCCTTCGTGTGCCGGATTTATCAAGTAGTTCAGCTCAGTCGGAATAACGACCGACGGCACCGAAAGAATCACCGTCTTTGCTTCGCGCGCCCAATCCGTTCCGATGTCCTTCAGGTCCTCAATTGCGGGAAAGGCTCGCCAGTTATCGGGCAAGTCGGCAACGGAGATTCTATTTTGTGGAAGACTCTCAGGGATCTGAATCTGGACAGAGACGAGATCGTCGGGCAAATCACTTATGGGAAGATTGACAAGATATTCAAGCACAGCCAGAGAGAGCGATTCCGAGGTGTAAACAACAGCCGACCCTGCGTGGTTCCAACGGCCGCCGTAACGACGCGCACCCTCGCCGCTCAAAGGTTGTTCGGCGTGCGCTTTTCGCGTGACGCGCCAAACCAGCATTAGCTGTAGACACCGAACTCGATTCTTCCGAGCACGTGAGTAACTTCATCCACTCCAGCTTCTGTTTCAAGCAACGACATTGGAGAGACGTTCCCAAGAGCTCGGTTGGGAGTATTCAACCAATGACGCGCTTTCTTCTTGGTCCCGAGCACCGATTCGGCCGAGGCGAGGATTTTCGCCAAACGATAGACGCGTTCTGATTCTTCGGGACGAAGCCTGCCAGTGGCCTTGCGCCTTTCCATTGTGCGTCTCGCAAGACGCAGAGTAGGCAGCACCTCCGCGCGCGGCACATCGAGTTCTTCAATAACCGCATCGACGGTGGAGGTGCGAAGTCCACGCCGCACCACACTAATTAGATCCTGTTGCGACGAAACGCGCTTACCGAGCGTCTTCTCTCCACCTAAAACCTTCGCGACCGCTGAAGCTTTCACCATTTAAATAGCACCTCGCTAACTGACGGTTCTTGCCATCTGGCACACATCATACCGCCAGATGCCCATGAGCTTCAAGATCTCCTCGACTGCTTCTACTTTTTGGGGCTAGTCCTCTCGCCTGCTTGTACACTATCTGAATTGATTCACACCATGGGCACCATGGGCACTAAGATGCGAATTGGCCGAAGCGATCCTCAGCACCATGCGCTCGCAGATAACACGTTTTCCGGTCTCTGTGCTTGAATTGGAAAGCTCCTTCGATTTAACTTCATTTCTCGACGCAAGTGTGCGCTTAGAAACCAATCGATCACAACAAGGCAAGAGGTGTGAAGGCTGCAGAAGTGGCGAACAACTTAACATGACCAAGAAAGTTGGCAGAAACGCGTGGAACGTCAAAGGACGAAGAGAAAAAGAGCCCTGACTCCGCGAGTGAAACGGATGAATCGTTCCGCTCGCCTTCAGTCTGCCCGTTCCTGGCTGAAAACCTACAGCGGCCAAAACATCGTTTCAGGATACCGGCGGCATTTTGGAATTGATTGGGCTTGCGCGTTCAAAGAGCTGGAGATACTTGGAATCAAGGTCGACGCAGCATACAAGAACACAGTCTTGAAATCAGTGGCCGATGGTATCGCGGCCCGCCGTCGCAGAAAGCTTCGACGAAAAGAGGCTGGGGACGAACTCTTTGGTCAGGACGAAACCTTTGCCTTTATCGCTGATTACACTGAGGCAGGGTTTGCTTACGGAGTTACTTGGGAAGAGTGGGAACGATTCGACCAAAAGGACTCAAACTATCCGGAGGCGGACAGAAGTGTGACCACCGATGGTGAGCCTCAAGACATCCCGTTTTGATCGCAAGCTTCAATTGAGCAAATGATAGCGGCCAATTACAAGCAGCTTCCTGGTATTACGCTAAGGTTTCAAAGCCTTCGATGAAAAAATCCGAAGACATAAAGGTGTTCATCTCTCATCGCGATTCCACTTGCGACGAATGTAGTGAAGAGCTCGGGCGGAAGGCGTGGATTACGCTGGAGGAAAACAAGGGTGCACTTTGCCTGGCATGTGCAGACCTGGACCATTTGGTCTTTCTTCCAACCGGTAATGCGGCGTTAACGAGACGGGCGCGGAAACATTCCTTGCTTTCGGCGGTGGTTCTTAAATTCAGCAAGGCACGCCGGCGGTACGAACGACAGGGGTTGCTGGTAGAAGAGAACGCCTTGAATCAAGCGGAAGTTGAATGCCTGGCCGATGCGGATGCCCGAGAGCGTCGCGCCCAACGGCAAAGAGAGCGGCAGGCGGAACTGGATCGAGACTACCTAGAACAGTTCGCGCAACGGATACGTGAAATCTTTCCAGCGTGTCCCGCTGAACGAGAGCTACAGATCGCTGAACACGCCTGTCGCAAATACAGCGGGCGTGTCGGCCGTACAGCGGCGGCCAGGAGTTTCGATGAAGCAGCCGTGCTGCTGGCGGTGGCAGCGCATATCCGACACCGCGAAACTAATTACGATGAGCTATTGTCTCAAGGTTACTATCGCGGCGAAGCGAGAGCCCGGATCAGAGACCAGGTAGAGGTAATACTGAGGCGCTGGCAAAGTGGAAGGTGAAAAAGGTTTCAGTCAATCAAAAAGAATTGTTGTAGTCGCATTCCTCAACTTGGCGCGATCTTGGCGCGATGATGCTCCAAGAAGACATGAGAAAAGTTGGCGCGATTTTGGCGCGAAGGTTGGCGCGATCTTGGCGCAGTGTGCACCGAAGTGGAAGGCGGCGGTTCCAATAACCGCTCGACCCCTCTGAGCATCTTGCCGTGACGATCTGTGAGACTCGTGAGCTACCGTCCGAAAATCGGGTCAAAACGACATGGCGCGATCTTGGCGTGGTGACGGAAATTAATGTACCCTTACGTTGATCACTGTGATGGCTGCCACCCCCATTTTTATTGGTTAATCCGTGGAGGTAGGATCAGGTTAGACCCCCTTGTGGCGACTTGAAAACCGCCGACCGAAAGGTCATGCAGGTTCGAGTCCTGTCCCCTCCGCCACTAATTTCAACTTACGGTTAGTCATACGCTCACATCCCTTCGGTTCCAGTAGCGAGTTGGCGGCGATCCTGGCGCGCTTCCGGCGTTCGCGGTATTTCTAAGAGAGGGTGAAGGAAAAGGTCTCATGAAAGCTCCTCGGAGTAGAGGGGATCAACATAAACGGTCGGCGGTAACGCTGAAAGTCCTTGCGGAGCACCTTGGCCTCTCACCGGGAACCGTTTCGGGCGTCCTCAACAATTCCCTTGCATCTCTCTCCATACCGGAACGCACCAGGAAGCGGATTCTGGCAGCCGCGAGCGAGTTGAATTATCGTCCTAATTTCGTTGCTCGCTCGCTGCGTGTGATGCGCACACATATGATCGGGGTGATTGTTGAGGAAATTGGCGACCCTTACAGTGGAATGGTCATGAGCGGCATTGAACAGTATCTCAGGCGGCATGGCTTCTTCTTCCTGACTGTGGTTCATCGCCACGACCCTAAGCTGCTCCAAACAGATACCCAACTCCTGCTGGAAAGAGGAGTCGAGGGCTTGATTGCGGTGGGTTCATCGATCAGCCAGCCTCCGCCGCTGCCGGCAGTCGCGGTTGCCGGGCATCGAACGGTGAAGGGTGTGACGAACCTCGTTCTCGATCACCGACTCGCAGCCCAACTGGCACTTAAATATTTGATGGACCTGGACCACGAAGAGATAGTCTTCATGAAAGGCGCAACAACCAGCTCCGATGCTGAAGATCGTTGGAAAGCCATTGTGGAGGTTTGTCAGGAGATGGGTATTCGTATGAGCCGGGAGTTGATTATCCAGCTTCAAGGAGACGAGATCACGCCGGAACTTGGTTATACGTTCACGAAGAAATTGCTCTCGCGAAGGAAACCGTTCACCGCACTGTTTGCTTACAACGACAATTCCGCCATCGGCGCCATTCGGGCCATCCACGAGACGGGCTTGCGCGTGCCAGAAGATATTTCTGTCGTGGGTTTCGACGATATTGTTTTTGCTGTCTACAGCATTCCGCCCCTCACGACCGTACGCCAACCTCTCCAAAAGATGGGTGAGATTGCTGCGCGGACACTCCTAAAGCAAATGGACGGCAGCGAGCCGTATCTTTCCGAAATTGCCATTGAACCTGAGTTTATTGTTCGCGGTTCGACAGCGCCAGCGAACAAGGAGCGGACTGCATTACATTTTTCAGGCGAAGAGAAACGAGAGTGACTTTGCTAAAGGCAGCTCGCGTTTCTACTGCGCTGCCCGGAGCTCCTGGTAAAAGCGCTGCATCACGTAGAATGCTTTTTTCTTCTCGCCGCGGTCGGAGATCAGGCCCTTGCGATTGTAGAAGTCCTGAATGCCGGGCAAAGGTCTGCGTGGCGAACGAAAATCCATCAAAATCCACGGACTAGTTCCGCGCAAGAACGAGATCTTCCTTAGCATACTCACCTGATGCTGATATAAGTTTTCCTGGAACTCCTCAGTCCACCTGGTTGCAGCATCTCCATGATGCCCATAGGGTGCTTCGCCACCGAACTCACTCATGATTAGCGGCTTCTGATAGGCAGTCTTCCATACTAATCCATCAGCTTTTTCCGGCAAGCCATCGTACCAACCCACATATTCGTTACAGCCAAGCACGTCGACAAACTCTCCGAGCGGATCGTCGATCATTTGCGTCCGCGCATCGAGATAGTGCCGCTCCATCGCAGCCGAAACCAAGCGAGTTGGATCCAGGCTTCTCGTGTAAGCGACCAGCCTTTTGAGGAATTGCAGGCGCGCATTGCCTAACGGTGTTTCATTGGCCATTGACCAGATAACGATCGCCGCCCGGTTATGATCGCGAGCGATCATCTCGCTCAGTTGATTTTGAGCATTCTCGAAGGTGGCCGGGTTCTCCCAAAGGATGGTCCAGTAAACAGGTATCTCGGACCAGACCATGATGCCTAATTTGTCGGCCTCTCTGATCATGAGCTCGTTGTGTGGGTAGTGGGCCAGGCGGACAAAATTGGCGCCCAACTCTTTGGCCCACCCGAGCAGCGTCAGCGCATCTTCCCGGCTATAGGCACGTCCCCTCCGAAAAGGCGCTTCCTCATGTATGCAGACGCCACGCAGGAAGATCGGCTGGCCGTTTAGCAAGATGTCGGTGCCCCTGGTTTCAATGGTGCGAAACCCGATCTGATCTTGTATGCGATCGGTTTCCGCTTCGATCACGACGTCATAAAGTTTGGGATGGTCTGGTGACCATAGTGTTAACTTAGCGTCGAAGGTGATCTCCGCAAATCCATCCTGATTCGTGGTGAATGCCTTGCTGATTTTGGCTTCAGGGATCCCCACAGATATTTGCTGACTGAGCTTTACGCCGTTCAGCTTCACCCAGCCGTGTATCTTTCCTCGCGAGCCTTTTACGAGTTGGACGAAGTAATCCTGAACGAAGGTCGCGGGCGTTTCCACCAGCATCACCTGCCGAGTGAGGCCGCCATAGTTCCACCAATCGGTGTTCAAAGTAGGAACGGCGTCGCGGCGGCGCTTATTGTCCACTTTGACGATGAGGAAATTACCCCGCTCGCGCACCAGCTTGGTGACCTCGAAACTGAATGGCGTGAAGCCGCCTTCATGCCGGCCGATCTTCTCGCCGTTGAGATAAACGTCGGCGACATAATTGGCCGCACCGAAATAGACAAATAGCCGAGTGTTTTCCCGGCGCTGATAATCAAAGGATTTCCTGTACCAGATCGTACCTTCATAGAGCATGAGGCGTTCGCGCTGCGAGTTCCAATCGCCCGGCACACTTAAAGACTCAGAGGTGTCGAAATCATATTCAACCAGATCGCTCTTGCTTTTCGGTTTAGCGTCTTTGAAATAACCGTTCGCGCTCGGTTCATAGCGGTAGTCGTAGTATCCCGTTTCGTAAGGGTCGATGATGATGCGCCATTGACCGTCGAGGCTGGTAGTCTTTCGGCCGTCAATGTTTTGAATCAAGGTTCCATCTTGCGCCCTTATAGCCGGACTCAGCGCGAGAAAAACTACCCACATTGCGACGAACGCAGCGCTATGACAAACGAAGTTCCTGAATGGTGAACATGACATATGAACTCCTCATTCAAATACGAAGTAGGGACAGCGAATTAGACTCGCAGGCTGTTGGAATGAACGCGAAATTCTTTGTGGCTCTAATGACAATAGGTTCAAAAACGCAAAAAGAGGGTAGAGTGCCCAATAACCCTCTACCCTCACGATTCGAAGTCCTTCGCTCCCGGCAGGCTTCTGAAGCATTTTTCCCCTGCAACCTGAAGCTCTTGCGTAGCGAGAGGTGCCAAGGCGTCAGAAGTCCAGTTTAAGAGCAAACTGAATGTTTCGTGGCGGACCAGTGGCTGAGATCGTGCCGAAGCCCGCGTTCGTGATTACCACGCCTGGCGCCCTGAAGTTTGCACGATTGAAGGCATTGAACATGTCAGCCTGGAAGCGCATTTTGAATCGTTCCGTAAGCCTGAACTGCTTGCGCATTGAGAAGTCCCAAGTCTGTAGGTTCGGGCCCTGGACAATGCCCACGCCACTGTTTCCCCGACGCCCAGGCGGCGCAGGAGCAAATGCGGCCAGGTTGATCCAACCGTCCGGGCCGGGATTGGAAGCCAGCACCGAACCGCCAAGGTAATCAGCACGGCGCGTGCCGATTGCAGTGTTAGCCGTAACAGTAAAATGCTGTCCGCTTTGGAAACGGGTGATGCCACTGATTTCCCAGCCAGAGAGCACAACGCCACCCGCGCCTTTCAGGTGGCGCAGGAAGGGAATGTGGTAGTCGTACGTAGTTACGAAGATATGCCGGCGGTCGAAACTCGCCGGTCCATAGTTGTAATGGCGATTGAAAGGATCTTCGCCAACGTCCAATGCATCGCCGTTGCCGCTGGTATCAGTGAGGACCTTGGACCATGTATAGCTGGCGGTGAGTTCAAGATCACCTTTGCGCTTAGCGCCGTACAATTGCATCGCGTTGTAGTTCGAATTCGCATCCGAAAGACGGAAATTGATGTTAGTAAATCCCTTGTATGGTCGTAGCGCATTGACCGAAAGCGGCGTGGGGAGCGCGGCATTGGCAGCCAGTGCCGAGAACGGCGCGGCGTTCAGATCCGGCTGGCGTATCAAATGCCTTCCCTGATTGCCAACATAGGTTGCCTCGACGAAGAAGCCGTGCGGCAGCTCTCGCTGCACACCCAGACTGAAGTTCATGGATGCTGATATGTCCAGGTTCGGATTTATAGCGCTAATGGCACCAAATGGCGCCAGCGCTGAAGCGGCACCGCCCGAGGGATTGGCCAGGTTGCCGTTCTCAAACTGCGGCTGGCTGATAAAAGGTGGAACGTTCACCTGGGAAAAGATCAGGTTGCCCTCAACCTTATCGTAGTACAAGCCAAAGCCCCCACGGATGGCTGTCTTGGTGTCGTTGAACGGCGAATAGGCAAATCCAACTCGTGGTGCCAATTTGTTTGCCGAGTGATAGAAGCCGCGCGGCGCCCCGGTAGGAACGGCTTGCAAGAGCGGATTATTAGCGGCGCTGACTCGTCCCACCTGATCTGGCGGAATACCGTTGCCGGCGCGCACCAGGCCATTGAACCGATTACCACCCTTGGTCGGATCGATGGTGCCGTTGGCAAGAATGGTCACGGCCTGGTTCGGATCGTAAGTGCTGGGATCGAAGTTCGCGATATTGTTCGCCTGCGTGTAGGTCGGCGAAAAATGGTAATAGCGCGCGCCAAACTCCAGACTCAGTTTGGAAGTTGCCTTCAAACTGTCAGTCGCATAGTACTCAACCTGATTGAAGCGGAAAAATCCGATCGGATCATTGTCTGCTTCATTGTAAGTGCGAAAGTTGCCCAGCAGCGCGTCGGCGAACGCATTGCCTGTAGTTTTCGAGTTGCCAGTGGTGCTGAAAGCAACGTTGCCCGTGTAGGCCGATCTCCCGTTCTGATCTTTTCGATTGCGAATGACCAGGATTCCCATCTTGATCGAATGTTTTCCGTGGAGGAGTGTGAAGTTGTCGCTTGGCGCGATGTCGGTCGTAGGCGAAAGCAAGGATGCCGAAGGGCCCTGGAAGCTGGCGAAACCGGTGATGGTAGTGTTCGGAATGCCGTTGTCAAAGCGGCCGCCTGAGAAGAGTTGAGGATAATTGAAGCCGTAGGTCTCGCGCTTCCAAAATTCGCCGACGGGCGGTATGCGCTGGCCGTTGTATGAGACGTTTATCTTAGCTTCATTGATCTTCGTCGGACTGATCAGCCAAGTATGGGAGACTTGATAGCTCGAGCCAGGCCGTAAACGATTGGTTGGTATCGTCGGCAATTGCGAATCGATGAATGTGCCGTAAGGATCAATCAAGTCGTAATGGTCATGGAGGTAACGCCCGTAAATGCTGTGCTTATCGCTGAAGCGATAATCCAGACGGATATTGTCTTCGCGATAGTTAAAGGGATTAGGCTGCTGAAAAGTAGCGTTGTTCGCAGCGGTCGTGTCCGAGTAAGCCACGGCCAATTTCTCCATAGCGCTGTATACCGCAGCTATGGCAGCGCCATTTGGGGTTACGCCAACAGGCTGTCCGTTGAGACGCAAGTTCGCGAGGTTGCGATTGGGAATTGGCTGGCCAGCGGCCACGGTGGCGCCCGTCGCAGGATTGATCGCGGTATAACCGGCCGGCACATTGAGGGTGCCGCCACGCCCGCTGAAGTCACCCGCTCGTTCCGCTCGCGTCGGCAGACTCCTGCGCACCGGCGCCGCGTCCCGCCTTATGTACTTCCATTCCTGACCAGCGAAAAAGAACAACTTGTCTTTCTTGATCGGACCGTTGAAGTTCCAGCCGAAATTGTTAAAGCGAAGTTTCCCCCTTACCGGCGAAAAGAAGGAACGTGCGTCAAGTTTGTCATTACGGATAAACTCGAAGACACTGCCGTGATAACTATTGCCACCACTTCTCGTGACGACGTTGATCGATGCGCCGGCGTTGCGCCCGTACTCGGCTGAGAAGTTCGAGGTTTGGATTTTGACTTCCTGAATGAAGTCGATTCCGACGTTATTTATCTGGCTGTTATTGCTGCCCGAGTCCATATTGAAACCGCCGTCGACAGAAAGACTATTGTAGTTGGGGCGATTTCCGTTGACCGCTGCCTGGCTGATACTCAAACTCGTCGTCAAGGCCAGTTGATCCTCATCAAGGATTGCGGCACCAGGAATAAGCGTAACCAGTTGAATGTAATTGCGACCATTCAGAGCCAGATTCTGCACCTGCCGCTGGTCGACAAGACGCCCGACCTCACCCGACGTGGTGTTTACGGTCTCGCCCGTGGCGGTTATTATTTGGACCGTCTCTGTGACAAGACCTGGTTCGAGAATGATATCCATTGTGAGGCGCGCGTCCGCCACCACGGAGAGGCCCGACTGCGAGGCTGTCTTGAAGCCGTGCTGCGCTGCTTCGACGCGGTAGTTGCCAGCGGGTAAGTTAGTTACCGTGTAGAAGCCGTCGTCGTCTGTAGTGGCCGTGCGCACAAGATTGTTCGCAAGATTGGTGACGGTGATAGTAGCGTTCGGAATGGCTGCGCCCGCGCTGTCTTTCACCGTACCGGAGATTCGCCCGAAGATGGTTTGTGCCTGCACGCTCACCGAGCTGCAGGCCATCAAACAGAGCAGCGATACGAGTAGTCCGCGCACTACCTCCGTGCCAAGATGTTTCGACGACGATTTGGTTGCGCTTAACATGTCAATGGACCTCCAATCGAGAATTCGGGATTTGAAAACAACCGTGCCGGCGACGAACCGCGGTGTGGTTCCAGGAAATTCACCGTTAAGTTTCCTCGCTCCCGAACAGGGAAACTGGGAAAATTCAGAAAATTCATTTGAGACGCGTTTTGAACTTGACCAAAGCAGGAGTGACGCGGCGTCATCTATCAGAATCCTCAGCCGCTTGTCAAGCAGAAAAATCGATTTTCTTCGGTGTGCGCACGAGATTTGTCGCATTATTGTGACGGTGACGAAGGCGTTTGGGATCACTGCTTCTTTCCTACCGAGGATTGCTTCGCACTTTGCATATCGGTCACCTCACCATGAACTGCGGGTTGAGAAGTGTTAGTAGAACGGCTTAGCGCGTTGCGGAAAAAGACAGCGAGCTTCTAGAGGGCGAATCGTGGCGGTTCAAATAATCGGAGACCAAGACGACCTGTGGAAAAAAGCTGCGTCGAAGACCGACGCGTTTTATAGCAGCGCCCGTTTAGGGGCTTCACTTCGTTGCCGTGAATCAATTGTGTGTAGCTATTGTCTCTGAGATGAGTGCGATTGGCGTACTGTTTTTCAATCAGTTCGTCGGCAGTCGCCAGGACGAAATCCGGATAGCCGAATCGTTCCATGACAAGGAGGGACTGCGCGTAGCCGGTCACGCCTCGCGCTGAGAGCCACGTACGAAGTCCGCGCTCATCCCCGATTGACGCTTCCCGAATCCGCTGGTTCCAGGTGTCCAGGCCCTCGGTGGTTTGCTTTTCGAGGGCCTAAACCCACATCTCTCTGTTTCGCTGCCAGTCATGAATCGTTGGCATAAGATCCCGGTTCCGCCGCAGGAAGCATTCCACCGCGAGCGTCCTGCAGGTCATGATGGTTAGTCATCCAGACCCCATCTCTGAAACAACTGCCGGCGAAGTTTTTCTGGTATACCGACTGGTGCTGGTGGACCAGTGCGGGCACTTGAGACTCCGGCTTGGGTGGTCGAATCGCTGGGAGTCGCCAGGAAACCACGACCGTCGCCTGTAGACCCGGCGATCTGACCGCTATTGTTGACGTCGCCGGCAATGAGAAGATATGGCGAACCAGGAGCCAGATCGTTGAGATTCTTTACGCTCGCGTTCGCGTTCTCCCAGATTACCGCGCGAAGCACCGCTCCTGCAGTTCTCGAGAACCCGACGATCTGACCATCGTTGTTGATTCCGAACGCGCCACTGCGAACATCGCCTGCGATCTGGTCCAGCATTTTAGTTCCAGCTTCTTTGGTCCAAACGAATGCTCTGTAAAATCGCGTACCTTCCTGATCTGCCGGTAATGAGAAGCCCACCACGACACCATCGTTATTGATTGCGGTGGGTGTGTTCCACGTATGTCCCCCCAGATCGCCGATTCTGGTCGGAATACCGTTTTCCCATATCACGGCGTGAGCCGCGCTGACACCTCCAACTGCAATACCGCACGCACCGGAAATGCCGACGACTTGGCCTTTGTCATTGATTGCTGTAGCAGCGCTGGTGCTGTCACCAGGCAATGGCAGCAACTCCTGCATTTCGCCGTTTCGTTCCCAGATTACTGCCCTGAACTGCAGGATTTGGAAAGCCGGATTACAGGTTGGGTCGTGGATGCCGTTCTCAGCCCAGCCGACTATTTGGCCGCGGTTGTTGGCGCCGGTTGCATAGCTGTTATAACCGCCGGCAAAAGGAGGCAGGGCCGTCATTGTGCGGCTTTCCCAACGAAAGCCTTTGCATATTTTCCCGGTAGGATCACCAGTCGCGAAGAAGGGGTAGCAAGAAAACAATTCGCCCAAAGGATTGTCGTCATTGGTATCAGAAATACCTACGATCAATCCATTGTTACTCTTGACCGGCCAAGCCGTGGCACTGTTGGTAGTCGGCCCCCCGAGCGCGCCGAGATCGATTGGCGTTGATCCACCCGTCCAAAGAGCAGCGCGCGAAATATTGTTCCCCTCTTTATTCGCCGTGCCGGCGATCTGCCCGCGATTGTTGATACTGTTCGCTCCGGCCGCGCCCCCAAGACCATCGAGCGTTACAACGTTGTACGTTTGAGCCGCCAGACCGACTGGAAACATCAGCGTAACAAATAATGAGACCGCACCAGCGCATTTGGTAATTCTGCTATTCATACTGTTCTCCTCTGAATTGATGGCCAAGACAGACCGGCGGGCCCGCACAGGTTTGTCGGCAACCTTGGATGGGGCTCCTCACCAGATCCAGATTACGGGGAGAGTCAGGCTGGTTAACCTAACCCGTAGTCCGGAACCTTACTCGCCGATTTCGGACGCAGTGAGCCGGAGAAATAGTTCTTCAGAGGAGCATCTCTCCCAAGCGGCTTCGAACAAAAGGTAGGTTTTCAGTCCGCGATTAGCGGACGACAAACCACTTTTAGTGCAAAGCCGCAAGCAGTGAAACCTTGTTGTAAGCTCATCAGGTGCTCGCGTCATTCATGTCCGAAAATGGCTGGTTCTGTGTTAAGAATGACGTATGTTCGCCCTGATGGCTCATACTTTGTCACTTGACGTTCGCGCGCTTGATCGTGCCCGGATCAGCAGGGACCCTCGTTTCGACGGTAAATTCTTCATTGCGGTGAAGACGACTGGGATCTACTGCCGGCCTATTTGCCCTTCTCGAACTTCAAAGAGTCGGAATGTGCGCTACTACGCCACGGCCGCTGCCGCAGCGGAAGCAGGATTTCGACCTTGCCTGCGATGCCGGCCGGAAGCGGCTCCCGGAACGCCAGCGTGGCTGGGGACCTCAGCCGTCGTCCGACGAGCGCTCCGCCTGATCGATGAAGGCGTTCTCGATAACTCCTCCGTCGATGACCTGGCTAACAAGTTGGGATTGGGCTCTCGTCATCTGCGTCGCCTGTTCTTGCAGCACGTAGGAGCATCGCCAATCTCCTTTGCGCAGACCAGGCGTCTTCAGTTTGCCAAGCGTTTGTTGGACGAAACTAATCTGCCAATCACAGAGATTGCGTTGGCGGCAGGCTTCGGAAGTCTTCGGCGGTTCAATACTGCCTTTCGGCAGACCTATGGGCGTGCACCAAGGGAGCTCCGCAAACACCTGCTCTCCGACGCTGCTTCGGAGGCGGGCGATGAAGTGATCCTTAAACTCGCTTTCCGTCCCCCTTATGATTGGATCCAGGTGCGGGATTTTTTAGCAGCCCATGCTATTCCGGGAGTCGAGCGGGTAGATGAACATGGATATTCTCGAACACTCAGGGGAGACAATGGCCCCACGATCATTTGCGTCCGACCGCTTGAGGGCGAGGACGCGCTCGAACTTCGCGTACGAGGTGCAGTGCCCGCAGCCCTCTTTCAGATCTCCTCAACGGCGCGACGTGCTTTCGACGCTTCTGCCGATCCCGCACGCACCACATTCGCGTTCCAATCCGATCCTCTGCTTGGCCCGCTCGTAACGCGGCGTCCAGGCCTGCGCATTCCCGGGGCCTGGGACGCCTTCGAGTGCACGGTGTGTACTATCCTTGGGCAAAATGTGAGCGACGCATCCGCCCGCGAACTTGCAACCCGTATTGCTGACCGCGCCGGCCAGCGTATTCAGGAACCCATAGCAGGCCTAACGCGTTTATTCCCGACCCCGACGGCACTCGCCAAGGCGGATCTCAACGGGTTAGGTCTTCCGAAGACCCGCGTTGCCGCGCTTCAAGAACTTGCTCGGGCATTGATTCATGGGAAGCTGGACTTCGGCTGGCCCACTGAGAAGGTCCTCGCAGCATTGTCTAAATTACGGGGCATCGGGCCTTCGACTGCTGAATATGTCGCTCTCCGCGCACTCGGAGAGCCGGACGCGTTCCCCGCTACCAACTCAGTCTTGCGACACATGGCCGGTATTGGGGATCGACCCCTTTCAGCCCTGGAACTGGAAGCGCGAGCTGAAGCGTGGCGTCCTTGGAGGGGTTATGCCGCTATGCACCTGTGGAGCAAAGCCGTAGTAGGTCACTTTCGTTGAAAAAGTCCGATAAACTTTAGGAAGGCCTGAATAACTGTCAACTCCTTGGAGTGCGGCGGCCTGGTCCCGCTTTGGTCCGCGATCACGCTTTGAAGGTAAGGTTATACAGAAAAAGATTCTGGTGTGAAAAGACGGTGTAGACAAGGTGTGTCAAGAATCATTACTTGATGTTTCTAATCAGGACAATATCTGAGGAGTTAGTGCCGTACGAGATGACGAGTTTGTTTTCGCGTGACCAGTCGAAAGAAAATATTCGATCGGCTTTAAAGTCAGTTAACTTTTTCGGTTCGCCGAAGTCAATCGGCTGGCTCCAGATGTCAGAGATGCCATTTTGACGTGAGACATAAGTTACCGCACGACCGTCAGGCGCCCAACGAATACGTCCAGGTCCCTCTAATTGAGCATCGTACGTTTTGACAGACGATCCGCCGTCGATTGAAAAAACAGCAAGTTTATCGAATGAGCCAGGCATTCCCAACGAATAGGCGATCAGCTTCCCATCAGGCGATACGGCTGGTCCCCGCATGTCTTCACCAATTTTCACGGGTTCACCCCCATCGATAGATACTTTCCATAAAGCGCCTGCTGACTGATAAACCACTTGGTTGTCAGGAGTACATTGAGGGGGATTGTTTCCAACGACACTGGTTAACGTTAATTGTTTCGGATTGCTACCGTCGATGTTAATCCTCCAAATGCTTCGCGTGCCCGTGCGCTCAGAAACAAAGACGATGTAGCGTCCGTCCCGTGAGACCGACGGCTGATAGTCTACAGTCTCGCCAGTGGTTAGTTGACTTCGATTATTTCCGTCCGCGTCCATAATCCAGATACCCTCGCTGCCGCCTGCCATTGAGTGATAAACGATTTTGCCATCAGGTGTCCATGCAACGCCCTGAAGCCCGTCCAACTTGCTCGTCAGCGATGTGAGTTGTTTTGCGCGCGTGGCGTCACCGTTTGGTGCAATCCAGACATTCGCAGATCGAGCTTGTTGCAGCGTTACAAGGGTGCCGGAGTCCGCGCTCAGGCTCAGATTTTCATAATGATTCAGGTCATTGGTAATTTTTTGTGCTTCGCCGCTTGCATAGGATAGATACCAAAGTTGCTGTGAGAAAAAGTCTGATGGGTGCTCGGCTGCGGTCATCAACAACCCACTGCCATCTGCGAGCCATGCCAGCCGCCGGATTCCATACCATCTCCTCGAAGTCAGGGGCCGTTCCGTACCGTCGGCAACTACTATTTCAACCACATTCATGAAGCGACCAGCAGAATCGGTATCTTGAGCAATTGAGGCGATGCGCTTGCTATCGGAAGACCATGCTACGCTGCCGTTAAATAAATTTCCGAAAGATTTTGGGCTTTGACGTGTGGCGATCTTTCGCTCTTCGGTGCCGTCCGCATTCGCAATCATTAATGCACTTTCACTTTGGTTGTTCCGCACAAAAGCAAGGAGCTTGCCGTCTGTAGACAAGCCGACTGGACTGCTTACGTCTTCGATCACTTTTCTGGAAGTGCCCCCAAAAACCGACATTTGATACAACGTGCGGTTCTGAATGCCCGCCCCGCCCCAGAAGTAATAAAGAAAATTGCCATCGCGTGAAGTTGTCAGGCCCCAGTAATAAATATTTTCCGGCGCCGCTAGCTGTACGTCACTCAGCGTAGCAACCTGTCTGAGCCAGAGGCTTCGCCGTCCGCCATCATCAACCACATAAACCACCTGTTTGCCATCAGGCGAGATAGCGGCAGCGATAGCTTTCCCGTTGGAAGTGAGCTTCGCCATCTTCATGTTCTGAAAAGGCACAGGGGCAGGCTTGGTCTGACCGCCAAATCTATAGAAGGCGAAAGCAATTCCCCCGATCAGGAGGACAAAGCCAGCGAGACCAAGCAGTGCGCCGGTCTGGTGGCGCTTGATTTCGGTGACCAGATACTCCGCGCTGGAAGTCGGGCGCGCAGGTTCGCTAAGGGTTTGAGAAGTTATCTGACTTGTAAGCGGAGCTCGTGGGCCAGGTGGTACGGAACGCTCTAACCCAGATTCAATATCCAGTCGTTTCCTGAGTCTTCTAAGATCAACCAGGAGATCTTTGACGGTCTGATACCGGTCCTCTCGATCTTTCTCCAAAGCTTTTAATACGATTTCTTCCAGCCGGGCTGGTACCTCCGGCGCGGCCTCTGATACCGGTGGTGGCTCAGTCTTCACAATGGCGGCAATGACATCAGTCGCCGTCGAGCCAGTAAATGGCACGTGACCGGCGAGCATTTCGTACAACACAATACCCAGACTCCATAGATCAGTTCGCTCATCAACATCAAGGCCACGAGCTTGCTCGGGCGACATGTAAGTCGCGGTACCGATGACGGTTCCGGGCGCTGTATTTACCAGCGCGCGTGTAGCTGCTTCCGTGTCAACCGCTGAGACCATGCGATCTTTAAGCTTCGCAAGACCGAAATCCAGGACTTTGACGATGCCATCTCGCTTACGAAGCATGATGTTTTCAGGCTTGATGTCGCGGTGAATGATGCCTGCCTCGTGGGCCGCCGCGAGGGCAGTGGCGACTTGAATCGCCACATCGAGTGCCTCTTGAACACTCATTCGCACTCGCCTCATGCGCTGGCGCAAAGTCTCGCCATCTATGAATTCTGTCGCTATGAAGTTTGTAGAACCGATATGGTCTACTTCGTGAATTGTCAGAATGTTGGGATGATTTAGCGCCGAAGCTGCTTTGGCTTCCTGAACGAACCGGTGCATCCGTTGAGAATCAGACGCGATCTCTTCAGGCAGAAACTTTAAAGCGACTGTGCGTTCAAGTTTTGTGTCCTGCGCGAGATAGACCTCACCCATTCCGCCAGAGCCGAGTTGAGAGCGGATTTCATACCGGCCCAGATGTGTGCCGGAAGCGATAGTCATAGCTCGTGGTTGTCGGGGGAAGTGAAAAGACGGTGACGAAACTGGTCACATTCTAACTGCGTTCCTAGGACTTCGCTAGACCTTTGGATAAGCATATTCGACGGCTCGTGCAACTTTTATCCTCTTTGTACGAGGCTGAATGGATTGGACCCAAGTGCCGCGATCTGCAAGATTGATAACGTGAAAAACGCAACGCGGTTTCCGAAATAGTTATAATCTGCCGGCTTAACCCGGCGCACAGGAGAAGACTCATGAAAAGTGTGCTTATGTTCGTCACGCCCGTCATTTTGCTTTGCGCGCCTTCATTTGCTTCTACTTCACAGAATCAGGACATCGCCGTTATTGATAAGTTCATATCGAAGCAGGCAACTCAGGAACGCGGCGAAGAGTATAAAGATGCGCGGAAGGTATTGGCGGGAGACTTGAACCGAGACGGTGTTCCCGATCTCGCAGTCCTATACACGATTGAGGGCCAGGATGGCACGAACAATCACGTCCAATACCTGGCTGTCTTCATCCGGGCCAAGGGCGGGCTCGCGCCTGTTACCCACACTGTCGTCGGTGGCAAGTCGGACAGAGATGTCGAGCTACAGGCTATTAGGAAAAACATAATCTTCTTCAAGACTCTCAACTATGGACCGAAGGATGCGGCCTGCTGTCCAGGCAAAAAGGGGGTAACTCGTTTCGCGCTGGTTAACCGCAGGCTAAAAGAGCTATGAGCTTTTGGTCCCCCCGCGACATTAATTGTCAGCAGAAACATAACGCGCTAAGGACACGCAGCCGACCCACCGTCTTTTGCTGATCTGAAGCTTAGGCTGATGCTTCGACACGCAAGCTAAAGCTTTAACTCTAAACTGGATCAGTGCCAGCTGCATCCTGGTCGGTCAGTTTCGTTGAAAGTGTCCGATAAACTTACTTTAGTTTGTCGTGACTCCACGACAAGCTAACAAGCTTATCGGACATCAAACTTACCCAGTGCCCGCTGCACTGGTCGTTGGCTCTGTGCGGCGCACTAAGCTATCATTGACGTAATCAACGTCTTCTCCCGCTAACTGCTTTGTGAGGTAGCCCATTATGGCAAAAGTACGCATTAGGATTTTCATTACCGGCCTATTGATTCTCAGCGCAGCGACCGTTATCAAAGCGCAGGATCCCACGGCCCAAACGACGCCGACCGACGCGCAAGCCGACGAAGAAAAACAAAAAGAGCGGGAAGCGTTGGAAAACAAAGCCACGGTCCTGCTCGAGCAAATCATGGAAGAAGTCCAACTGTTGAAGCTCCCTGAGAATCGCATCCGCGTGGAAATTGCCGGCGGCGACCTGTTATGGAAGCGCAATGAACCGCGTGCCCGTTCCATGTTTTCACTCGCCGCCGAGGGCGTTGCGGAGTTGATGCGCAGTACTGACGCCAGTATGCAGCGCTCGGCGGCACAGTTGCGCCAAGAGGTGGTGTTGACTGCCGCGCAGCACGATGCGGCCCTCGCCTACCAACTATTAGCGGCAACTAGATCTCTAACGCCCACTCTGGATACGGCTGATAATTTCCGCCGGCTAAGCCCCGATGCCACTCTCGAGGAGGATTTGTTGGCGCGAGTAGCGGCGCTTGATCCAAAGCTGGCGGCGCAAAAGGTCGAAGAGGCGTTGGCGAAGGGTCAGTACCCAAACACACTCGCACAAGTCCTGGCGGAGCTGGAGCCACAGGACAAAGAAGCAGCCACAAAGCTAACCGCGAAAGTAGTAAGCAAGCTACAGTCGGAGAATATCCTCGCCAACGTGCAGGCCCAGATGCTGGCGTTGAATCTTTTGAGAGCGGGACCGCGGTCTGGGCAAAGTGCGACGAGCGGTGCGCCGACAGTCCCGAACCAAGCTACGATTAATAGTACGCGTCGGTCGGTGCTTGGCGAATCATCTTTCCAGGATTTGATGAACACCGTAATCGATGCCGCGCTGAGGGCCACTCCCCAAACAGCGAGCAATCAGCGAGCGAGGAATAATCAACGCGGCCGCGGCAACTTTGGCGTGGCGCAAAATGCCAGTCAAAGTCCGCCCACTGACGGGCAAATCGAACAGCAGAACGCGCGGCGATTGTTGGCAGGATTGCAAGGGCTGTTACCACAAATCGATCAATATCTTCCTTCTCGGGCCACCGCTGTGCGCAACAAGATGACCGAGATTGGCATGGGGAATAATCCGCGGGTCGGCATGAATCAGATGAATAGTCTCATGCAGCAGGGAACTGCGGACAGCCTGCTGGCGGCCGCGCCGGCTGCTCCGCCACAGCTACAATCAAGGCTCTACCAACAGGCTGCGCAAAAGGCGCTTGATGAAGGAGACGTGGAACGCGCTCGGCAGATTGCCAACGATCATCTCGATGGCACGACCCGCGACAGGGTGTTGCAGAAGGTCGGCTTTCAGGTGATTGCGAAAAAAGTAGAAGCAGAGAATATGGATGAGTTGCGGCAGACGCTTGGAAATTTAAGTTCTGACGACGAACGAATTGACCTTTTGTTGCAGTTGGCCGCCCAGGCACAATCGACCAGCGGAGAACAGAAGCCCGCGTCAGCAGCACCAGGTGACCCGAAACTCGCCCTTAAGTTTCTCGGTGAAGCCCAGCGCTTAACTAATCGTCGCGCGAGTAGCTACCAGCAATTTAACCAGCAGTTGAGGGTCGCTGACGCGTTCGCGGCGCTGGAGCCGGCGCGAAGTTTTGACGTGCTCGACCCGGGCATTGCTCAACTCAATGAACTGCTTTCGGCTGCATCAGTACTCAGCGGATTCGAAGTAAACATCTTCAAGGACGGTGAGATGCGACTTAATGGCGGTAGTGGGCTCGGCGACATGGTGGCGCGTTACGGACAGGAACTGGCGAAGTTGGCGAGGGTAGACTTTTCACGAGCCGAAAGCTCGGCAAACAAGTTTCAGCTCACCGAGCCGCGACTGTTTTCGCAATTGGCCATCGTGCGAAGTGTACTCGGTGTGCCGCAAGCCGCGCCCATCAATAATCGCTTCGGGATCGGACGCGGGTTCGGGCGAAGAGGGCAGTAAGTCTCTTTCAAACAACGGCACTAACCTTTAGCCGCGGATTAAACAGAGGAAAACTAATCCGCGGGCTTGCACAAAAAGCAATTCAAACAATCCAAGCAGCGGACTAACACACTTGTCCAACGCCTTTGCCTTACCGCACCGTGCGGCGGCAAAGCCGCTGGCGCTGTTTCCGCCGTCTCGCTTCATGAGCTGAAAAAAGCTAGCCAACGGAGGAAGAAGCGATCATGCGATCGGCGGCGATCACTCTAAGCATCCTCAGTATTCTTGCCTGTCCAATAAACTCTGGTTGGTCGTTACCGCTTCTTAGAAACCCCACCACCAAAGAGGTGCCAGCCAGCCGCGGCATTCACGGGCTAGCTACCTCTTCACCGAACGTAGCGCCGGACAAACGCATCGTGCCTGAGCAGAAGCGCATCGTGATCGCCGCGAGCACGGTGTTCGATGGCCGCGGCCGCGTAATGCGCAACACTCGCCTCGTGATTGAAGGCTCAAAGATCGTTGCCATTGATAAAAGGGCCGGGCCGGTAGACTACGACCTGCGCGGCCTGACAGTTCTTCCGGGCTGGATTGACGCGCACGTGCATATCACTTGGAGCTTCGGCAAGGACGGTAAGAATGCGGGCCCGGGAGAAACGACACAGGAGGCCGCGTATCAAGCCGCGTCTAATGCGTGGGCTACGTTGCTGGCTGGCTTCACGACGGTGCAAAGCGTAGGCGCACCCACTGACATTCCCTTGCGCGATGCGATCGCGAAAGGAGCGCTGCCTGGCCCGCGCATCCTGACGGCTGTCGAGCCGCTGCTAGGGCAGGGCGAGCGGAGCGGCACGCCCGATGAAATCCGCGCGTTCGTTAGAAAGCAGAAGCAAGCCGGTGCGGACGTGATCAAAATCTTCGCGTCGCAGAGCATCCGCCAGGGCGGCGGGATGACGCTTTCGCAAGAACAATTGAACGCAGCTTGCGATGAGGCGAAGAAGCAGGGCCTGCGCACGCTCGTCCACGCCTACAAAGATGCTGTCCGCAGTGCAACTCTTGCCGGCTGCACGGAGATCGAGCACGGCACCATGGCCACCAACGACGATCTGAAATTGATGGCGCAGAAGGGCACCTGGCTCGATCCTCAGGCCGGCCTGGTGATCGAAAACTACGTGTTGAACAAGGAAAAGTTTCTGGGCACGCCCGGCTACACGGAACAGGGTTTTGCGGCAATGGAGAAGGTCCTGTCGCTGAACCACGAGTTGGTGCGACGCGCGGTGAAAATTCCGGGACTAAAGATCGTTTTCGGCACAGACGCTCTGGCGGGCTCGCACGGGCGCAACGCCGAGGAGTTTATTGACCGCGTGCGCGACGGCGGAGTGGATCCAATGGCGGCGATGATTTCCGCCAACTCGCTGGGCGCGGAAGCACTTGGCATGTCCGACAAAATCGGATCAATCGTGTCCGGTCTCGAAGCAGACATCATCGCGCTCGATGGAGATCCGTTGAAAGACATCACGGCCGTTCGCCGCGTCGTATTTGTAATGAAGGGCGGCATCGTTTACAAGTGCAAAGCACGCCACCTTCGGATCAAATAAGAATATAGTTGCTTAGCCCGAGAAGGTCAGAAACTTTGCTCAAAAAACAAGAATTCAGGACCTTGTTACACAGAGCGCACAAACGTTGCATAGAGCGTTGAGATTATTCCGACAGATTCGGAAGTGGGCGACAGAGCTTCTCAAATGATAACACCACCTCGATCCACCGGTATCTCTAGGTGACACTGATTCAGGATAATGACCAATCGGAGAGCACTCCATGAAAACCATCACCGCCCTTCTCCTGCTGTTTAGTGCTTGCTTAGGTTGCTTCGCACAGGCGCCTGCGTCTGAACGCCAACAATTCATCCGCGTAGAAGCTCCGGCCGTAGCACTGGCCCATCTACGTGTGATTGATGGCACCGGTTCCACGCCGCGCGACGATCAGACCATCATCATTGTTGACCACAAAATTAAATATGTTGGGCCGAGCACAACTGAAGCCGTCCCGTCCAACGCGCAGGTACTCGATCTCAAAGGCTACACTGTCCTCCCCGGATTGGTGGGCATGCATGACCACATGTTCTTTCCGCAGGGCGGGTCACCGCCGATGTACTCCAACATGTCGAGCAGCTTCCCGCGTCTTTATCTCGCGCTCGGTGTCACCACGATTCGCACCACCGGCAGCGTGGCGCCGGATGTCGACCTGGAAGTCAAGAAGTTGATTGATAGCGGACGCATGATCGGCCCCAGGATGCATGTCACGGCGCCATATCTGGAAGGACGCGGCGCTTTCACGCCCGTGATGCACCAGCTTTCGGGGCCTGACGACGCGCGGCGCATGGTTAACTTCTGGGCCGATCAAGGCGCTACCTCTTTCAAGGCCTACATGAACATTACCCGCGACGAACTGCGCGCGGCTGTAGAAGAAGCGCACAAGCGCGGACTCAAAATCACTGGCCATCTGTGTTCGATCGGTTATCGCGAAGCCGCGGAGATCGGTATCGATAACCTCGAGCATGGTTTGCTCGCCGATTCGGAGTTTGTTCCGAATAAAAAGCCCGATGAATGTCCCGGCGCCGCAGTCGGTGCTAGTTTGCGACAGCTGGTTATCAACAGCGATGCGGTGAAAGAAACCATCCGCACTCTGGTCGCGAAGAACGTCGCCCTTACTTCGACACTGCCGGTCTTCGAAGCTGGTGCGCCGTTAACGCAAAGTGGAATTGGAGCAGCAAGCGCGATTATGAATCCCCGCGTGCTTAATGTGATGTCAACCGACGCGCGCGTACGTTACCTGACGGCGCGAGCGCGCGTCGCTTCCGATTCGCCTGCCGCCACACTGATCCGCAAGTCGATGGACTTCGAGCGCGCGTTTGTCGCGGCCGGCGGCTTGCTCATCGCGGGACTCGATCCGACGGGCAATGGCGGCATCGTTGCCGGCTTTGGCGATCTGAGAGAAGTCGAGCTGCTGGTCGAAGCGGGCTTCACTCCCGTCGAAGCGATCAAGATTGCCAGCTTCAACGGAGCCAGGTTTCTGGGAGAGGACACGCGCATCGGCTCCATCGCCGTCGGCAAACAAGCTGACTTGATGGTGGTGAAAGGAAATCCTGCCGCTAATATCGCAGACATCGAGAGGGTCGAGATGGTTTTCAAAGACGGCGTCGGCTACGACTCAGAAAAGTTGATCCAATCAGTGCAGGGATTGGTCGGGATTAGGTGAGAGACATCACGGCCGCTCAGCGCTTGGTATTTGTGATGTCGCACGCTCAATCTTTTTCGACCGGGGCGCGATGCGTGCATTCTTTAACTGGCGTCTTTGAATCCGGTAGCTACCGCGTCCAGTTCTGACCTGAATGTTGACTCTTAACAACCTAAATTGAAAAGGTCGGTGCCGGACAGCGGCAGTTGCAGAACCCGGAGCGGTAGAGCCTGTGTGAAAACTCAGTGTGGCACTTTCAATGTCTCGGTAGCGAGCCTTCGCTTGTACGGATGCCGCAACTCGGCAAATGTTTGAAGTTGACTTTAGCATCCGTCGCTTACCGCTCCGGGTTCTGCACGCTGCGCTTGTGCCGCGCTCAGATCACCGTCCGGCGCTGAAAAGAAAACTGCACATAAAATCAAGATAGCTGTGCTTGAGCGCGAAACCTGCCCATGTAGTATGTTTGAAGTAGGACGAAGAGTGAGCGCAGTGCGACCCACCCGCTCCCGTGGTGGTACTGACGCACGTTCGCGTGGTGGTGGGTCAGTTTGATGTCCGATAAGCTTTTAGCTTGTCGCGAAGTCACGACAAACTAAAGTTTATCGGACAACAATGCCGGTTGACTGAAGATTGAGGAAGAATATGTCACAGGAAACGCGTTCGAATTCTGAAATGCCCTATCGGCTCCTCGGCCGCACAGGAGTGGAAGTATCCGTAATTGGTCTGGGCGGTTGGCACCTGGGCTTCAGCCATACAGACGAGCAGTTGAGCATTAAGATCATTCGCACCGCACTCGATAGCGGTATCAACTTCCTCGACAACTGTTGGGACTATAACGAAGGCGGGAGTGAGATCCGGATGGGCAAAGCTCTGCGCGACGGTTATCGCGATAGAGCCTTTCTCATGACAAAAATCGATGGCCGCACGAAGGAAGAGGCCGCAAAACAACTGGACGAATCTCTTCGTCGTCTACAAACGGACCACATAGACCTGGTGCAACACCATGAGATAATCCGTTACGAGGACCCGCACCGTATCTTCGACGAGCAGGGCGCGAACGCAGGTCTCACGCAAGCGCGCGAGGCCGGGAAAATCCGGTTCATTGGCTTCACCGGTCATAAGGATCCACGCATTCACCTCTACATGCTCGAAGTCGCGCAAGAAAATGGTTTCCAATTTGATACGGTGCAGATGCCCCTGAATGTTATGGACGCACACTACCGCAGCTTTGAAAAAATGGTACTTCCCAAACTCGTCACACAGAACATCGGTGTGCTTGCCATGAAGACCTTGGCCAATGGAACGATTTTGGACTCAAAAACAGTAACCGCTATCGAGTGTCTGCAATATGCAATGAACTTGCCGACTTCCGTAGTGATCACCGGGTGCGAGACCATGGACGATCTGGAACAGGCGCTAACAGCGGCGCGCACCTTCCAACCTTTGACTGAGGCTCAGGTAAAAACTCTGCTTGCGAAGACTGCGCGGCCAGCTTCTCGCGGTGAATTTGAACTGTTTAAGACTACCTCGATCTACGACGGTACTGCTGCGCATCCTGAGTGGCTTGGCGAAGAACCGCCAAAAGTGCAGCGCGCAGTGCAGGCTTGAGTTCAGCGGATAGTCGTGACCAAGGCGTTGCACGGTAACCAGCGGTCATGTCTGGAGTGGACCGGAAATGAGTTCTCTGTTCCAAATTAATAGTCGGTTTTTTGCGGCTGCGCTCCTGTGGCAGGATGCTTCGGGCTTTTTCCAGCGCATTTGGTCAAAAATCAATCAGGAGTTCAGCTTTGGCAATATAAGATTGTCACTGACAAGTGTGCTGACGGGAATCGCGGTCTTCGTGCTCGCCGTGTTTTTGTCCCGCAGCATTAGCGCTCTTCTGGAGCGCCGCATGTCCAGGCGCAATCAAATTGATCCCGGCCTGCGCTACACCATCGCTCGTCTTGTCCGCTACCTCCTGATCACCGCGGGCGTATTCCTCTCCCTGAATCTGGCCTTTAATCTAAATCTTACATCGATAGCGGTTCTCTTCACCGCGCTCTCCGTGGGCATCGGTTTCGGTTTGCAGTACATCGCCGCCGACATCGCTTCCGGGTTCATTCTGCTTTTCGAGCGACCCATTCGTGTCGGCGATCGCATCACCATTGGCGAAGATGAAGGCGACGTGCAAAGCATAAACCTGCGGACGACGCTGGTGATAACCAACGATCGCATCTCCATTATCGTTCCAAACTCCAGGTTGGTTAGCCAGCGCGTTATCAACTGGTCATACGGCGACCCGCGCGCGCGAATTCCGATACCTATTGGTGTGGCCACGGATGCAAATGTGAATCTGGTAACCGAAACACTGCTGCTCGCCGCTCGGGACGTCGAAAACGTGCTCACTGATCCGCCGCCGAAGGTGCAGTTTCTGAAATTCGGTGATTTCTCGCTCGACTTTCGTTTGCTGGTCTGGACGCGACAACCCCGCCGTCATCGGCAAATCAAAAGTGACATCAACTACCGTATCGAACGACTCTTCCGCGAGCGCGGGATCGAGGTTGCCCGCCCCACTCATGAATTCTTATTGAAGCCTTCCACTCTCTCGAAAATCGAAGATGACCTGCTGGCGGAAGAAAGCATTACGGACAACGACTCTTAGTCTCCGAAACCTCCCAGCGAAAATATTCCACGACCTGCCAGTTAAGATCGCGCTGTTGCGCGAAGGCTTGTTTCCAGAGTAGGCTAGCTTCACTGAGTGAGGGTTCATTCATCACGTGAAAGTTTCCACGGTTGCCAATGAGAAGCGCCCGTTTACTTAATTCCGACCGGCCCCCAGTCACCGACAAGCGCGAAGCAATTCTGCGCGCGGCTATCCGCGTTTTCGCGCACAACGGTTACTTCAACTCCAAAGTAGCCGACATTGCCAGCGAAGCGGGAGTGGCCGACGGCACCGTATATCTTTACTTCAAGAGTAAGGAGGAGATTCTTCATTCCATCTTTGATCGCAGCATGGAAGAAGCGATCACCGCAGGCAAAAAACAACTCGAGCAAACCACCGACCCGCGGGAAAAACTGCGACGCATCGCGCTGCTGCATCTCGAGCGACTGGGCGCCGACCGCGATCTGGCTGTCGTCTTCCAGGTCGAGTTGCGAGGTTCCACAAAATTCATGGAGGAGTTTTCCGCGGCTGGTTTCGCTGAATATCTCAAGCTTATTCGTTCCACTTTTGAAGAAGGCCAGCGCGCCGGTGTGTTCCGTGCGGAACTGAATGCCAAAGTTGTTGCGAAAATACTCTTCGGCGCTCTCGATGAGATGGCCACCAATTGGATTCTCTCCAAACGACGGTATAAGTTGGCGCCCATGGCAGACCAGGTGCTTGATATTTTCCTCAACGGAGTGAGCGCGAAGTGAATCAAATCATTGAAACTTCCGGCGCCGTAGATTCACTGGTTTCTGAAGTGGAACCAGCTAAACGTATTCCGTTGAATCCAGATGAGCCAACCACTCTCATTGAGGTGTTTGAGTATGTAGGTCGCGTTCATCCGAGAACAGACACGCTTAACTACAAGCGCGATGGTCGCTGGGTCGCCATTTCGTCAGACGAGTTACTCAAGCGTGCGCGCCGTATCGCCGGCGGTCTGTATTCGCTGGGAGTCAGGCGCGGGGACCGCGTTGCGATTCTTTCCGAGAGCAGACCCGAATGGACATTGATGGATGCGGGCTGCCTTTTTGCAACGGCAATTGATGTTCCCATCTATCCCACCCTAACGCCGCCTCAAGTCCGCTACATCTTGAAAGACTCCGGCGCCCGTGTGCTCGTGATTGAGAATGAGGAAAAATTTCTTCACATTCGCGAGATACTCGCGGAGTGCCCGGCAATAAAACACCTGATCTTCCTGGAGAAAACTGCGGGTGTGAACGTCGATGGTCTTTCATTGGCTGAACTTGAAGAGCTGGGACGAACGACAGAAGAAACTGATCCCAATCTCATCAACAACGTGGCCCACCTAATCAACCCAGATGACCTGGCCACGATCATTTACACGTCCGGCACGACCGGCGAGCCCAAAGGCGTAATGCTTACGCACTCAAACCTGGTTTCAAATCTAATCGACTCATCTGGGCATCTTTCATTTGCCAAAGACGACAGCGCGCTGTCAGTGTTGCCGCTGTCGCATGTACTGGAACGCATAGCCATGTATATGTATCTCTACCACGGCATGGCCACATACTTCGGCGAATCTCTGGAAGCAATTGGGCAGAACCTGCGCGAAGTGAAGCCGACCATTTTTGTCGGCGTGCCGCGCATCTTCGAGAAGATTTTCGCGCGCGTGAAAGAGAAGACCGCCGAGAAAGGGAGGCTCAACGTTGCGCTTCTCAACTGGGCCGTGGCGGTTGCAAAACACTACGCGAGACTCACTACCCGCCATGAGAAGGTCCCTGCCTGGCTGGAATTGAAGCGCAGGATTGCTGACAAGCTGGTCTTTTCCAAAATGCGCAAGGCCCTCGGTGGAAGAATTCGCTTGCTGGTCTCGGGAGGTGCTGCCCTACCCGAGGAACTCGGGCTTATCTATATTGGCGCCGGGCTGGAAATTGTCCAGGGCTATGGCTTAACGGAGACCTCTCCTGTAATTACCGCCGGAGTTTTGGAAGACAATCGGGTAGGCACCGTGGGCAAACCGATAAGAAACGTTGAGGTGCGGATTGCCAGTGATGGTGAGATAGAAACACGTGGCCCAAATGTAATGCGTGGCTATTACAACAGACCTGAAGAAACGCGCGCGGTCTTTACCGAGGATGGTTGGTTCAAAACCGGCGATATCGGAACCATTGACGAAGACGGCTTTCTCCACATTACCGATCGCAAGAAAGAACTCTTCAAAACGTCCGGCGGCAAGTACATCGCACCGCAACCAATCGAGCAGATGATCAAAGGGTCGCGCTTTGTTAACCAGGTCGTCCTGATCGGCAATGGCCGCAAATTCCCCGCAGCGCTTATCGTACCTGACTGGGAGCGCGTTGAATCTTACACTCAACTCAAAGGCATCAAAGCCAGTAGCCATGCGGAACTCTGCAAGCATCCGCGCATCATCGATCTTTTCGAACGGCAGATTGCCGGACTGACGACGGACCTCGCCCAGTATGAACGCGTCAAGAGGGTCGCGCTGTTGGAAAATGAACTCACCATCGAGGGTGGGGAATTAACGCCAACTTTGAAAGTGAAGCGGCGGGTAGTTGACGAGAAGTATCGCGGCGTGATTGACGAGCTCTACGCCTGAGCGGAGCAATCGGCCGCTGATCTTCATTTAGTGTGGCCCGTCTATTGTCCCAATGTGGAAGTGATCGAGTATCCTGTCAGCCGCTTCCTTGGCCGCCTCATTTAAGTAATAGTCACCGTAAACGCCTGAAGATTTCGGCTTAACAATCACTCCTCCATTCCGATGTCCGCCCGGATAGGCCCTGCCGGATGTGACCTGCTTCGCTGTAGTCGGAGCGAGGACTATGTATTCAATGTAAACGTTATAGGGATTGTCATTAGCTCCGTCTCGAACGCTGAAGTTATCCGGAATAAGCTGCAACCAAACTACGTAGGTCTCTTTCTCAGACTTCGCACGAAGCACTGCGTCGGCGCGTCCAATGTCGCGCGTCGCTACCTCAACCTTGACTGAAGCAGGTTCGTCAAGCTGGTTCGCACACGTGTGCAGCACATTGCTTGAAACGTACAAAGGGATTCTTGAGAAGTCGCCATACCGATCCATTCCAATAACGAAGCTGAGAGCCGGTTTCGGTGACTCCGCAGGCTTGGCAGGCGTCGGTGCCGGCTCGGGCGTTGAAACTGGAAGCGGAGTTGATTTCCGCACCCTTCGTCCTGACTGACCTACAACTGCCGGCGCGTACAATCCCAACACGGTCACGAAGAACATGGCGTAAAAGACAGTGGAGGTTGGCGAGCGTTTGGGCATAGCCGTTCTTCGAGCAGTCGGTTCGAAGCATTGTAGCACCAAGGCTGATAATCCAAGACCTGGTTTGCTAAACTGAGCGCTGGTTTCAAGTGGCCGCAAACGGGGAGATCCAGTGCCTTCACTGATCATTACGAAAGTCCGCGAGCAAGCGCGTGGAGTGCGCTCATTCGATCTCATACCCGAGAAGGCTGACGCGGAGCATGGCGTTTCATTTGTGCCGGGCCAGGTTGCCGTGCTGTCGGTTCCAGGCGAAGCGCCCGCCTACTTTGCGTTTGCGAGCGCGCCTGAAGATGCCGAGCTGGAGGTGCTGGTGAAACAGAGGTTCGGGGCCAGTAATTTGATCTTTGACCTGAAAGCAGGCGAGCGGATTGAGTTGTTGGAAGTGGCCGGTCACGGTTTCGCTCTTGACGAGCAGAAAGGCAAGGACCTCGTCTTCGTGGCGATGGGCACCGGTGTTTCGCCTTTGCGTTCGGCGCTGCGGCATGTGTTGAAGCGGAAAGAAGAGTTTGGCCAGCTGGTAGTGCTCTATGGTGCACGCACGCCGGATGACTTCTGCTTTCGCGACGAGACTGATAGCTGGGAGGAAGCGGGCGTGGAACTGCGCCAGGTGATTTCAAGGCCTGACGGCCACGACTGGTCAGGCCCCACGGGCTACGTTCAGTCGTTACTGGACCATGTGCTACCGGATCTGAATTCGCCGGTTGCGCTTATCTGTGGTTCGCTGGAGATGATCGACCAAACTCGCGATCGTCTCGCGCAGATGGGCTTTAAGCCGCACGAAATACTGACGAATTACTGACTGAGTTTTTTGACCTCGGCTCCGCCTTTCCGATGCGCGGCAAGTCTACGACTTGCCGGAAGTTCGACAGCTAGTCCCGGTCTATGACCGTTGAATGCAGGTCATAGACCCAGCAAATATTGAACAGCTTCCGGCAAGTCCGAGACTTGCCGGATACTGATGGATTTTGAATACTGCCGCCAGTGCGAACGTTTCGGTCCCATGAGGTCATCATCAGTACCACCACGCGGTAGCGGGTGGGTTATCGCAACGAATGAATCTATTCTGGAAACCAGCGAAGCGTTGGTTAAGTGCGCCTGGCGACGGCGGACCCACCGGCTACCGCCTGGTGGTACTGACCTCATCGCACCGCATGTTGCTGATATGCGCATCGTTCAAACTGCGTCAGTACCACTTGCCGCTACTGGTATCAGGAGGTTTACGCCTGGCTTAAGAAGTATCTTGGCGAACCCACGACGCCAACGGCCGATTGAGAAAATTGGCGGCTCGAACCTGGTACAGAGATTCTGGGTAAAGCATGACCCGGAGACCATGATCTTAAGACAGATCATTCTCGTCGGCGCACCCGATTAGATTAACCGATCGCCTTCAAGAGAAACCGAATCCTGACGATAGTGACAGCCGCGGCTCTGGCGGTTGTGTTGCGCCGCTTGAGCTATGATTAGCGCGACCTCAACCGCGTTTCGCAAACCGATCAATCCATCAGATAGTTTTGTGGTGCGATAGAAAGTTTCGATTTCGTTCCACAGATGACGCAGCTCGCGAATAGCGCGCGAAAGTCGATCGGCATTGCGTACCAGACCGACGTAGTGCCACATGATATTTTGGATCGTTTGCATGTCCCCCTGGATCAAAGCCGGATCAGGTTCAGCAGTGAGAGCGCTCTCATCCCAGCGAGGCACATCATCAAAGTTGGATCGTTTCGATTTTGATGCTGACAATAGCGACTGCTCAATGTGCCGCGCAGCACGATTACCCCAGACCAACCCTTCGAGTAGTGAAGTTGAGGCGAGACGATTTGCGCCATGCACGCCAGTGCAGCTGATCTCGCCGATGGCGTAAAGATTTTCTATATTCGAAAGTCCCCACTCATCCACCAGCACGCCGCCACAGAAGTAGTGCGCCGCAGGCACGACCGGTACTGGTTCGCGTGAGATGTCTATACTCACCTTCAAACATTCGCTGTAGATAAAAGGAAACCGCGCGCGAATTGCTTCGGCCGGCATACGCGACGCGATATCGAGTAGGACGTAAGAGTAACCGTGCGTCTCCATTTCGTGATGTATTGCTCTAGCCACGACATCACGCGGAGCGAGATCTTTCCATTGCGGCGAGTAATTGGCCATAAAAGGTCGTCCGTCAGGACTGAGCAAAACGCCACCTTCCCCGCGGACCGCTTCACTAATCAGCAGCCCTTCAGCGCCAGGTGCAGCCAAAGCCGTCGGGTGAAACTGAACGTATTCCGCGTTGGTGATTCGCGCGCCGGCGCGCTGGGCCATCGCCAATCCATCGCCGCGTGCGCCTGGTGGGTTGGTGGTGTTGCGATAGATGCGTCCAAGTCCACCCGTAGCCAGAACCGTGACGTCTGCCAGATAGCGGTGAACCGTTTTTCCCCCACGATCGAAGAGATAGCAGCCGTGGCTGGAAATGGGTTGGTAATTGTCAAGTGGATCGCGCGAGTGATGGGGAAACGTGATCAGATCAACTGCGGTGGCGTTGGATTCGATTGTAATGTTCGGACAGCGCCCGAGCGCAGCAATGAGGCCGCTCATAATCGCCTGGCCGGTTACGTCACCAACATGCAAAATACGCCGCCGAGAATGCGCAGCTTCCTGCCCCCAGAGCGGGTGACCCTCATTGTCCTGGTCAAACACGACTCCAGCGGTTTCCTCCAGAATCTCGTTTAAGAGCGGCGGGCCTTCTTCGGCGAGAATTCGTGCTGCTTGTGGCGAGCTTACCCCCGCGCCTGCGGCGAGAATGTCAGCGAGCAATAGCTCGGGGTTATCGTCAGGACCACGACCGATAATACCGCCTTGCGCATAACGCGTGTTCGACTCATGAGGATCAGCGGCGCGAGTAATTACAGTAATGTCGCGTTCAGGATTGCGCGCCAGTCGCAACGCCGCGGTGGCGCCGGCGATGCCACAGCCGATGATTAGGACTTCGGTTTCTGCCAATTGATTTCCATCCTGATAGCCGAAGCAGCCTTGGGCACGAGCCCCACCACGTTTTCGACAGCTGACGGATCGGCCGCATCAATCAGGCTGCAATGTACGCCGTAAGGTACCAAAGATAACTTGCCGAGCGCCAAAGGAAAAATTGATGCGCTCAGCCACACGACCAGTTATACCTACGACACAAATGGCAATCGCCTAACGCAATCGGACGCAACTGGCATTATCACCTACACCTACAATTCATTGGGAGAGGTGCTTACGCGCACTGACCAGATGAACGGCGTCTGGACCAACATCTACACAGGGAAATCTACTGACGGCTAAAGACGCGCTCAATAACACTACGATCTGGCCGGTCGTCGAACAAAGGTGAAAGACCCCCGCGGTAATGAGACTAACTTCGCCTATGACGCGGCTTACCGCCTGACCAGCGAAACAAATGCCGACAATTAGGTCACGAGTTACGAGTATGACCTGATGTCGAATCTGACGGGCGTCACTGACGCACTCAGCCGCACGACGAATTATAGTTATGACGAATTCAATCGGCTTACAAAGGTCAAGTATCCCGAAGCCACTGCTGGAGCAGGCAGGCTGGAAGAGAACTTTACCTACGATTCGGCGGGTAATCTGCTGACGAGAACCAATCAGGCCGGCAGAGTAACGACGTTTTGTTACGATCTTTCCAACCGGCTCGCCAGCTCGATCGATGCGGCAGAAAAGACCACCGCCTACGAATACAACGATCGTTCGCAAATGACCGCCGTCGTTGATGCCATCAACCAGCGTTACGAATTCGTTTACGACCCGCTCGGCCGCGTCACGCAGAACAAAAAAAGGGGGGGACCGTCCTTGCTGAATGAATACTCATTCAGTATTATAGGCCAACTGAATCAAGGGAAAATGTCAGGGTGAATACGTCCGCTAGGGCGCATAACGAAGGCTTAAGCAAACGGCTCATGCGTATCGAAAAAGCTGCAGTTCTGGGCGCTGGGACCATGGGGGCGCAGATTGCCGCTCACCTGGCTAACGCTCGCGTGCCCACTATCCTGCTTGATATCGCCCCGCGCGAGTTGACGCCCGAGGAACAGGCAAAAGGTCTGACGCTGGAAGCGAAGGAGGTGCGCAATCGCATTGCGCGGGCCGGACTCGAGGCGGCCAGGACAGCGAAGCCTGCCGCCTTCTTCACACCCGAACTCGCCGCACTCGTAACCATCGGCAATTTCGAAGACGACCTTCCGAAATTGAAAGACTGCGATCTAATTATCGAGGCCGTTGTTGAGAACTTAGAAATAAAACGGGGTCTTTTCGAACTCGTAGAGCAGCACCGGCACCCTGGTTCAATCGTCGGATCCAACACCAGCGGCATTCCGATTCGGCAGTTAGCCGAGGGCCGTTCTGAAGATTTCCGTGCCCACTTTCTCGGCGTCCACTTCTTCAATCCACCACGTTATCTTCATCTCGTCGAAATAATTCGCACGGAATGGACCAAGCCGGAAATGTCGTGCTTCATGTACGGCTTTCTCGATCAGCGACTCGGCAAGGGAGTGGTGCCGGCTAAGGACCGGCCAAACTTTATCGCCAATCGCATCGGCACGTTTGGAGCTATGGTCACGATCAAGACGATGCTCGAGGATGGCTACTCAATTGAAGAGGTAGACAAGATCACCGGGCAGATCGTCGGCCGGCCGAAGAGCGCAACATTTCGCACCTTTGATCTGGTCGGTTTGGATGTTTTTGGTCATGTAGTGAAGAACCTTTACGAAGCGCTGCCCGATGACGACGAGCGCGAGGTTTTCAAGGCTCCTGACTTTCTGAGCACGATGATCGGTCGTGGCATTCTCGGCAATAAGACGAAGGGCGGCTTCTACCGCAGGCAACCAGGCGAAGGTGGCAAAAAGGAAATCTGGGTAATAGATCATGCGACCCTCGATTATCGACCGTCGCAGAAAGTGAAATTGCCTGCGCTCGACATGGCAAAGAACATAGAAGACTTGCCGGAGCGCATTAAGGCGCTGGTCTGGGGCAAGGATCGCGTGGGGGCGTTTCTTTGGAAAACGATGTCGCGTACTTTTCGCTATGCCGCGAACCGCATCCCGGAGATTGCCGACACTATCGTCGAAATCGATCGGGCCATGCGCTGGGGCTTCAATTGGGAGCTGGGCGTATTTGAGACCTGGGATGCCATCGGGGTAGAGAAGTCTGTGGCGCGGATGAACGAAGAGGGCCAGCCGATTCCCGCGAATGTGCAGAAGTTGCTGGATGCCGGCGCTAAGTCTTTCTATAAGAAGCATGATGGCCAACAGTTCTATTTCGATTTCGCCTCCGAACAATACCTGCCGCTGGCTGACTCTCCGGGGGTGATCATTCTCAAATCTGTCAAAGATCGCACTGACGTGATCAAGAAAAATTCGGGCGCGTCGCTGATTGATATCGGCGACGGGGTCGCCTGCCTGGAATTTCATTCAAAGATGAACGCCATCGGCGGCGACACCTTGCAAATGTTGAAGCAGTCGCTGGCCGAAGTTGAGAAAAATTTCGTTGGTCTAGTGGTCGGGAATCAGGGAGCAAACTTCTCTGTGGGCGCCAACATCATGCTGATGCTGATGGAAGCGCAGGAAGAAAACTGGGAAGAGCTCGACATGATGGGCCGGGCTTTCCAGGCCTCAACCATGAGTCTCCGCTATTCACCCAAGCCTGTTGTGGTCGCGCCCTTCAATCTGGTGTTTGGCGGTGGCTGCGAGATGGTTTTGCACGGTGACCGGGTGCGGGCGGCAGCGGAGACCTACATCGGTCTGGTCGAAGTCGGCGTCGGCATTATTCCCGCGGGCGGTGGAACGAAGGAGTTGTTGCTGCGCACGCTCGATTCAATTCCGAAGAACGTTAAAGACGCCGATCCGTTTCCCTTTGTGAAGCGAGCTTTTGAAACGATCGCACTGGCGAAGGTCGCCACCTCAGCGGAAGAAGCACGCACGCTCGGGTTCCTGGCTGAAGACGACACGATTTCAATGAATGGCGATCGGTTGATTGCCGATGCGAAGAAAGAAGTGCTGGCGCTGGCGGCGAGCGGTTATGTGCAGCCGCAACAGCGTACGGACATTCTCGCGCTGGGTAATCCCGCGCTGGCGACGCTGAAGCTTGGCATCCACCAGATGAAGCGCGCGGGTTACATTTCCGATCATGACGCGCTAATTGGCGAAAAGCTGGCGCGCATTCTGACCGGAGGAGACTTGAACCACCAGACCCGAGTTTCGGAGCAGTACTTATTGGATCTTGAACGCGAAGCGTTTCTGTCGTTGGCCGGAACGCGAAAAACACAAGAGCGCCTGGCGGCGATGTTGAAAACAGGAAAACCGTTGAGAAACTGAAAGACAGGAAGTAACGTCGTCTGCGGCTTTGCCGCTTGAGGTGCGGAAAGCTTCGCCTTTCCGCAGAGATTTTTAAATTCTGGCGAGGCTATGCCTCGCCAGGTAGGAAAGAGGCGTAGCCTCAAATAGCTATAGATTGTCGGAAAGGCCGAGCTTTCCGCACATCAGGCGGCAAAGCCGCAGGCAAGAATCGTAGGGACAGTTACAGAAAGTCGCAAAGGAAATCGATCATGAAAGACGCAGTAATCGCATCAGCAGTTAGAACCGCCGTCGGTAAAGCGCCGAAGGGAACTTTGCGTAACACCAGACCCGACGAGATGGGCGGCGCAGTGATCAGGGAAGCACTGGCGCGCGTTCCCGGCCTCGAAGTCTCCGAGATCGAAGATGTGATCATGGGTTGCGCGATGCCGGAAGCGGAACAGGGGATGAACGTCGCACGCGCCGCCGCCATTCGCGCCGGCCTGCCAGTCGAGACCAGCGCGATGACAATCAATCGTTTCTGCTCATCCGGTTTGCAGTCAATTGCAATTGCTGCCGACCGAATCAGAACGGGAAGCGCGGAGGTCGCGGTTGCCGGCGGACTCGAAACGATGTCCATGATTCCTATGGGCGGGCACATTATTCGTCCCAATCCATATCTCGTGGAACACTACCCTGACTTCTATCTAAGCATGGGCCTGGCGACCGAAAACGTGGCGCGCAAATACAACGTCAGCCGCGAAGAGCAGGACGAGTTTGCCTTGCGTTCACATCAGCGGGCCGCGGCGGCGCTCGATGCAGATAAGTTCAAAGATGAAACCGTGCCGTTGACGGTGACGTTTGAAGACCTCGACGAGAAGGGTCGCAAGCAGACACGCGAAGTTATCTTTGACGCCGACGAAGGTGTGCGCCGCGACAGCACCATCGAAGGTCTCAGGAAATTGAAGCCGGCATTCAATGTCCAAGGCACGATAACCGCCGGCAACGCGTCGCAGATGTCTGATGGCGCCGCCGCGGCAGTGGTGATGTCGGGCGAGAAAGCGAAAAGCCTGGGCGTGAAGCCACTGGCGCGTTTCGTTGCCTACGCCACTGCGGGATGTCCGCCTGAAGAGATGGGGATCGGGCCGGTGTTTGCGATTCCAAAAGTTCTGAAGCTGGCCGGTTTGACGCTCGATCAGATCGACGTGATCGAGCTCAACGAAGCGTTCGCCGCCCAATCGCTTGCTGTCATCAAGTCACTTGGCCTCGACATTGATAAGGTAAACGTAAACGGCGGCGCCATCGCCTTGGGCCATCCGCTTGGGTGCACCGGCGCCAAGTTAACAGCCAGCATCTTGCGCGAGCTGGAACGACGCAACGGGCGCTATGGAATGGTGACGATGTGCGTTGGTGGTGGCATGGGCGCTGCCGGCATATTCGAAAGACTATAAGCGGAAGCAGTGGGCAGAAAGCGAACCAACAGAGTTGATTTAGTGTCTCCATTTTGAAAGGAACAAAGATATGGCAGCCGTAGTCGAACAAAAGCAACTGGTTCAGGGTGGTGAGTTCATGATCGCAGATCGCACGCCAGACGAGATCTTCACCCCCGAAGACTTCACTGAAGAGCACCGCATGATTGCCGAGACGACGCGCCAGTTCATTGATAACGAAGTCATTCCGCGTCTGGACGAGCTGGAAAATCATGACTGGAAGTTGGCGCGCGAGTTGGTCCGCAAAGCTGCCGATCTCGGATTGATTGGCGCAAACATTCCCGAAGCGTACGGCGGACTTGGTCTCGATCAGACGAGCGGCGCGCTGGTGGGCGAGAACATCGGCCGCTGCGCTTCGTTTGCCACCACGCTTGGCGCCGAGAGCGGGATCGGTTTGTTGCCGATCACTTATTTCGGCACTGAAGCGGCAAAACAAAAGTATCTGCCGAAAATTGCTTCCGGCGAAATAATCACTGCCTATGCGCTGACGGAAGCAGGGTCGGGCTCCGACGCGATGGCGGCCAAGGCGACGGCGCGGCTGAGCGCCGACGGCACGCATTACGTTCTCAACGGCGAGAAGATGTTCATTACCAACGGCGGCTTTGCCGACATCTTCATCGTGTTCGCGAAAGTTGATGGCGACAAATTCTCTGCGTTCATTGTTGAACGACAGGAAGGTTTGTCACCCGGAGCGGAAGAGCACAAGATGGGCATCAAGGGATCGAGCACGACGCCACTGGTGCTGTCGGATGCGAAAGCGCCACTGGAGAATCTGCTGGGAGAGGTAGGCAAAGGGCACAAGATCGCCTTTAACACCCTCAACATCGGGAGGTTCAAACTCGGCGCCATGTGTATCGGCGGCATGAAGTTGATTTTGCACGAATCAATTCGTTACGCGAACGAGCGCCAGCAGTTTGGTAAACCAATTTCGTCATTCGGGGCGATCAAGTCGAAGCTGGCCGAGATGGCGATTCGCATCTGGGTAGGCGAGGCGATGATCTATCGCACGCTGGGGATGATTGAAGCTGCGATCGGAGATACGACTGATCCGAATGCCAAGATGCGCGCGATTGAGGAGTACTCGGCGGAGTGTTCGATCATCAAAGTCGCGCTCTCCGAATATTGTGATTACCTTGCCGATGAGATGGTTCAAATCTACGGCGGTTATGGCTATTCCGCCGATTATCCGGCGGAACGCGCTTATCGGGACTCGCGCATTAACCGCATCTTTGAAGGCACGAACGAAATCAATCGCATGTTGATTCCGGGCCGCCTGATGAAGAGTGCCCTGAGCGGCAAACTGGCGCTACTGCCTGCGGCACAGGCGTTGATGGACGAAATACTAACGCCGCAGATCGCTGGCTTCGACGACGACGAAACGCTGTTGGCGGCGGAACAGAAGCTCGCAAAGAACGCCAAGAAGGTGGGGCTGATGACCCTTGGCACTGCCGCGCAAAAATACATGATGACTCTGGGAGACCAACAGGAAATTCTTATTGGGATCGCGGATGTGATCATGGATGCATACGCAATGGAGTCGGCAATCCTGCGCGCCCAGAAGCTCGCGGCCTCGCAGGGCGAAGAGGCAGCGGCGAGATACATCGACATGACGCGAGTCTTCTGTAACGACGCCGTCGAGCGTGTTGAAGCCCGCGCCAAGAACACGCTTGCAGGGATGGCTGAGGGCGATGAGCTGCGCACTCTTTTGGCGGCTCTCAGGCGCTTCACGAAACTGACTCCGGTGAACACAATCGCCGCGCGCCAGCGCATCGCGGACGTGATGATCGAAGCGAATAAGTACGTTTACTAGGCCCTCCCATTTTTTATTGGGGGCTCACAACATCATGAGAACCTTTTGAGATCTGAGATCTGAGATTTCAGATCGCCAAAGCCGGGTAAGCGCTCGCAGAGACACAAGGCTGACCGGGTTTCGCCTGATGACCCACGCGCTATGTACAGAAAAGTCAGCGTTTCCTGAGTGGTTCCCCTTTCAAAGCCTTCTGCAACATTGTTTGATATCGACATTGATGAACGCTCAATTTGATCTCGCACGCTGGAGTAACGCCTGAACACAGGTAGCGCAGTCAACGCAAATACTCGAACCGCTAACTCAATTGCATCTTTCCAAACTGGTAGCTCTTCGAAGCGTGAATACTTCATACAACCTCCTGGGAGAGTCAATCAACGGATAAAAGCTATCCCCTCGTGGGTTGATCTCAAATCCGATCTCCTCTTCGATGACAAACGGTCCAGTAAAAGAGAATTTGCATGTAGAATCACCGCCACCAATCGTTGACTGAAGCAAGGCCATAAACAAGATGCGCATCATCCCCATCTCCCTTCCCACACCGTTCTATATTGGCCCGGTTAATGTCTACTTGATCGCGGAAGATCCCATCACCCTTATTGATACTGGTCCCAAAACTAAAGCAGCGAATGAGGCCCTCCATGAAGGCCTGCGAAAGGCACGCCTGCGCGTCTCCGACATTCGGCGCATCGTCCTCACGCATGCGCACGAGGATCACTGTGGCCTGGCGCGCTCGGTCCGGGATGAAGCTAAGGACGCTCAGGTGCTGGTGCATGCCTGGGAAACTGGACATCGTATCGGCAGGCTCGAGTATGAAGAGCATCGAACCCTTCTCGTGCGCGCCGGTGTGCCGCCCGAAGAGATCGAGACCATGCGGAAGATGTACGAGGGCGTGCGACAGTTTGCCGACTCATTCGAGACAGACGAATATAGCGAACTGCGCGATGAAGCAGAGCTTGAATTTGAAACCGGTACTCTACGCATTGTGCATACGCCTGGTCACACGCCCGGCTCATGTTCGTTCGTGCGCGAAGCGGACCGCACTGTGATAGCCGGCGATTGCGTGCTCAAACGCATTACGCCAAATCCAGTTCTTTCTCCGGATCCCATCGATCCTGCCAAACGTTTTGCTTCTCTCGCTGAGTATTTAGTCAGCCTCGCGCGATTACGTACGTTCGCTCCCACTCTCGTCCACGGCGGCCACGGGGAGCCGGTGCACGATTTTGAAGAACTGTTCAATCGTTATTTTCGAGCGATCCGAGATCGTCAAGCGGAGGTCATTCGCCTCCTGCCAAAAAGCGGTGCCAGCGCATGGCAGATCGCGCGGGAGATGTTTCCAGGCGCCGATGATGTCCATCGATTCCTCGCTGTTTCGGAGGCGGTGGCGCATCTTGACCTGGCGCATTCTGAAGGAAAAATTGAAGCCGAGGTCGCTGATGGGCAAGAAATCTACCGGCGAATCGCGGCGCATTAGGCGGCGCATTAGACGGAGAGGGTGAGGGGAAACGCGGGAACTGGATAAAGGATCAAGGAAAAGGGAAACGAGGCAAAATGTTATCTCAGGCAAAAACCGATTGCCCTTTTACCTGCCCTCCCTTTTTCCCCTTGCCCGTTCACTGTCAGTAGTCTTTTTGGAACCCGAACCCCGCGCCTGCGTGTAAGCCAGAAAATCTATCCGGAGGACTCTCTCTGTCATGAACCTTAAGAATGCCTTTTATTTCGTGGTTTCCCTACTTTTGACTGGCGGTATTGCGCTGGCGCAACAAACTGCCCCCGCGCCCACCCCCGTGCCGCTAACGCCTAGCACGCCGGGTGAGGCCCCCCAGGCCTTTTCGCTTTTCATTGAAGGCGGCAGTTTTCTGGGTGTTTACGCGGAAGACATCAACAAGGAAAACATGGCTCGCTATGGAATGCGCGAAGCTCGCGGGGTCGCCATCACTCAGGTGGTCAAAGATAGTCCGGCAGAAAAAGCGGGCCTGAAAAAGGACGATGTGATTCTGCGGTTTGAGGGCGACAGTGTTACCAGTGTTCGCAAACTCAACCGGCTCGTTTCGGAAGTAGCACCTGATCAAACCGTAAAGCTTGGCATTAGTCGCGGCGGCAGTGAACAGGAAGTTGCCGTCACTATCGGCAAGCGCAACGATTCGATAAATGCTTTCGAGCACTTCAAAAACCTGGATAAACTGGAAGGACTCGATAAATTACAAGGGTTGGATCGATTGCAGGATCTGGAAAAGGCTATGCCGCCGGGGGCAAATGTTTGGAAGTGGCAAGGACAGGGCCCGGACAAAGATGGAATGATTTACGCGTTTGGCAATCACCGCCGCATCGGCGTCAGCACGATGCAATTAACCAAGCAGCTAGCCGATTATTTTGGCATCGGAGATGGCAAGGGGGTGCTGGTTACTTCTGTTACAGAGAATAGTCCGGCAGCGAAGGCTGGATTGAAAGCCGGCGACGTCATCACCGCAATCGACGGCGAAAAGGTTGAAGGTGCAGGCGACCTTGCGCGGGGAATAAATAAGAATAAAGACGGCGATGTAACGCTGGAAGTAATACGCGACAGGAAGCAGCGCACAATCAAAGTCACGCCTGAGAAAGCCGAGAGTCAGCTACTCCGGCCGGGACGGGTTGCGAATAACCGAGTCATCCGAGACCAAATACGCGATGCGATCAGGCAGGGCGTCGCTGAAGGTCGGGTGGTGATCCCGAGTATTGCGCTACCGACGATTCCGGCCGTCGAGATCTCGATGCCGCAGATCGAGTTGCCAGTCATTCCCGAGATTAGAGTCATTATTCCCAAAACGCCGAAAGTAAGGATCATCAGAACGTCCCCGTCGCAGCCCATATAATTAGAGGAGCAGGCGTGCTTGCCTCTGCGGCACCTTACTTCCGTCTTCCTGAAAACGAACGACGCTTCTTGTTAGTAGGTTAGAACTCAGGACAGGCAGGAATGCCTGTCCTACTTATTTTGGTGGGGCGAGTTTCCTCTTAGCTTCGACGGCGGCTTTGTAAGCTCCACCGGGAACATCACCAATTCGTATTGCCTCATCAAACTCTTTTGCAGCTTCGCCGGTATTTTCGAGAAAGGCGTGGATTCTTCCCATGGCTTCATGAGCGCGGGAGATAAGGGCGCGATCAGTTTCCGGAGACGAAGCTGCGAGCGCGAGACGGTAGTTGCCCAGCGCCCGATTCAGTCGCTCCGCCTGCACCTCTTCATCGATCGCATCAGCCGCAGCAAGGCTTGCGGTTTGCGCGAGCGCGAAGAATATTCGCGGTTCGCCGGAGTACTCTTTCAACAAATCTTTCAGCCGCGACTCCGCATTGTTGTAATCCTTGAGACGAAGTGTCTGTTCGATTTCGGCAAGCTTCTTAACCAACCCCGCAGTCCGCGTCGCATCTGCTTCAGAATAAATGGGAGTCTCCAATTCAGTCCGCCTGGCCGCGAGGCGCGCTTGCCGTGCAGCCAGGGCCCGCCGGCGTGCATCAGCATTCTCCGTTAACCGGCGGGCTTCGCGTGCGGCGTCGAACGAATTGATCATGTCGGCAAAAAATCCAGCTACGTCGAAACCGGAGCTTTCGATTCCTTTCAACTGCTCCGCGAAAAAGAAGACGAGTATGGCGCCTCGCTCGTAATCGTCTGCCAGGCGCGCCACGGTCTCGTCTTCCAATGCACTCTTGCCGGCCTGGAACTCTTTTGCGATTGCCTGACGCGACGCATCGTCCTTTGCACCCCCGAGCCTGGCACGGGCCTCACGATCAAGAGCCTCGAGTTTTCTTACCTCATCGTAGCGAGCGTCGGCCGCGGCCACCAACGAACGCGAAACCGCCAGGAAAACGTCAGGAGTCACGGGATTATCAGGTACGACGTTGTCACGCGCTGTGCTCGCGCCAGCTTTCTCCCGTTCCGCCAGTAGCTGTCTGATTTGATCGCGCCGCGCGGCAATCTCACGATTGAATCGCAACACCAGCGGATCAACTACATATTGCAGGTAACCCCGTCGCAATTCAGAAGCAGCGGGGTCTGTTCCCTCCGGGAGCACGGCGTAGTATTCGTCGCCAATCACACGAAAGTTAATCGTCCCTGGCACGCCGAGCAGGTCGGTGACAATAAAAAACTGGCGTTGATGTTCACGGGTACTGAAGGTTTTGGGCGCGTCCTTTTTCTTCCCTCCCGTTGTCGACTTGACTGCAACTCGCTCAAGGGAAACTGTGATCGGGCGCGTATGCAAATACGATAAAACAGCTCGAACCATTTCCGCGGTTGGCTTGCGCAGCCGGTCGCCTTCAGCCTGATAGGCACGCGTGTAGTTGAGGAGGTGATCTTCAATCTTCGAGCGGCGATAAAACTCCTGAACCAGCGGTGCAAAGTCGAGCACCTCGAGCAAACTATCAGGCAAACCTTCAGATCGCGCGGGAGCCTCGAGCGTCGGCGGTGGTCCCAGCGCAAATGCGAGCGAAACATAACGCGCCGCTTGGTCGGCGGCAGTGGCTGGAGCGGGCAGTTTGTTACGTTCGTAGAATGTACGTAAGCGGTTGCGCAGATCGGGATCCAAATCTGAGAGATCTTTTCTAACTTGCGCGCGAAACACCGAAGGCTCCGCACCGGCTGTTCCGGGATCAAAACCGGCAGCTTCGAGTGCGGCCATCATTATTATTAGTCGCGGCTCAGTCTGGAAGCTTACGCCGTAATCAGAAAGATCGAAGCCAGAGGGTTGTCGTTGCTGCACCTGTGGTGATGGTTGCGTGCGTGGCGAAGCCTGAGCTGGGGGACGGGCACTCCCGCTGGGCCGGCCCGGCGATGCGGCAGTCGTTTGCGAATAGGTTGTTATGCAAGCGAGCGCCAAAAAAATCGTTAGTGAAATAATCTTCTTCATAGACCCGCTATGTTTTAATGAATCGCTTTACCGGTTTGGCGTTTTGCGGTTTTTATCTGAGATCTTACAGATGCGCAGCACGGGCGAAACGGATGCCATTCTCGAAGCCTTGGGAGCAAATTAATTCGCCGCTTTCGACCGTTGACGAGCGCGCAACAGCGACGATGTTACTGGATAAGCAACAAGCGAACAAACCACCGATAGCACCATCCCGCCCACCGCAAAAGGCCAAACGATGTCCCAACTTTCGCGGAATAGCTTGCGATAGTAATCCGCCGTCAAAAGGTGAGGGTTCTTCAGCAGCTCGATACCGGCGGCGGAGATCCGCAGTGGCCGACCCAGCAAAAACGCGCCAATCGCATAGGAAGCAATGATGATGGGAACGAGCGTTAGAAAGGGATTATTTATAAAGGTGCCGCTATAAATGGCGATTTTGTTGAAACGAAAGAGAAAGGCAATCAGCGTTGCCAGGATCGTATGAAACCCGAGGAAGGGCGAGAAGGCAATGAAAACTCCAATTGAAAAAGCAAGCGCCGTTCGCTCCGGTGGATCATCCAGCGTGAGCAAGCGGCGAAAGGTGGCACGAAACATTTTGTAAGACAGGCATTCCTGCCTGTCATTTTTTGTTTCTTTGCGGACGGACAGGCAGGAATGCCTGTCCTACCTATTTGAAGCTATTCAGGGCCTCCGCTTCGTTGTCGAACGAGTCGAATACGGTCAGGAGTTTGGTGATGACCAGAAGATTCTGAATCTTCTCGGTAAGATTCAAGAGTTTGAGTTGCCCGCCATCACGGCTGAGGGTCGTATAGTTCGCTATCAGTTCGCCAATCCCGCTGGAGTCGATATTCTTCACGTCGCCAAGATTAAGAAGAATCTTCTTCTGGCCTCCATCGATAAGGCCGCGAATTGAATTACGGAGAGCTACGGCGCCTTCACCCATTCTTACCGACCCACTCAAGTCGAGGATCGTTACATCACCTGCCTGACGCTTATTAAGATCGAGTTCTGCCATGTTTTACCTCCCTTTGAGTGATCCGACAAACTTCAGTCTGTCATCGAACTTGTCACTGGCCTCAGGACGACAAACTAAGGTTGTCGGACGAGCCACGGTCTGCCTATGTGAAGCTGGCGAGCGCCTCTTGTTCGCTCTCATAAACGTCGAAAACGGTCAGCAGTTTCGTAATCGTCAACAGATCCTGCAGTTTCTGTGTAAGGCTGAGAAGCTTCAACTGGCCGCCCTCCTTACCAATCGCAGTATAGCTGGAAACCAATTCTCCAATGCCGCTGGAATCGATGTAGCCGACCTTGGCAAGATTCAGAAGAATCTTTTTCTTGCCTTCCTCGAGCAAACGACGAATCGCGGTGCGTAGGGCGACGCTGCCTTCGCCGATGGTGATCTTGCCATCCATATCCAGTATGGTGACATCTCCAACCTGACGCTCGGAAATATTTAACTCTGCCATTTTCTGAATCTCCTTTAAGATTTGCGATCCTGGATTTTCGATTCTCGATCGACTCTGTCTCGGGGCTGAGCCAGAATTAGAATCGCAAACCGCACGTTGGAATGCTTCACAGTTTCTTGATCATGCGCACGCTAGTGCCACCTTTTGGATCCGCTGACCATTCCACCTCGTCCATGAAGTTACGCATGAAAAAGATGCCGCGTCCTGAGGTCTTCAGAATGTTCTCGTCTCTGGTTGGATCGGGAACTTCATTGGGATTGAACCCTGCTCCCTGATCATGCACGCTGACTTCAAAGGTTCTCGGAGTATTTTTTAACTTTACCGCAACCTCTTTAGCGTCATCGAGTTTGTTCCCATGAATCACGGCGTTGGTTACCGCTTCCCGGACTGCCATGTCTAGTCCGAAGGCGATATCCTCTCCAATCCCCAGGCGATTCATGAATTCAGCAACTGCAACGGAGGCTTTATCAACCGCGTCTATACGGCTGGGGAATCTGAGTTCAGTCGTCTCTAGGGTCACATCAAGTGTCACAATTAAGACATGGCTGTTCCAAGAGCCACTACCACCCCAGCCGGGTTGTCCGCCTGCGAACCCCCGGTGTGTGTGGGTCTCGGCTTTTCGAACTCCAAAAGCTACGGAAGGTCGAGGGTTTAACACGCGGGCATGTCGCGTGTCAAGAAGGGTACAGAAGCAGAATCCATTAGTATTGGACCTGTTAGAAGTCTTTAGATAATCTCGATGCAACGGGATATTGATGCAGTTTGAACGATGCGCACATTAGCAACATGCGCTGCGATGGTCCGTACCGCCAGGCGGTAGAGACTGTGTGAATACTCAGCGTCAACTCCTTGGAGTGCGCCGGCCTGGCGGCGCTTTGGTCTGAGGTGAGATGTCGAAACCTTTGTGGTTGAAGGGTTGGTTAACAAAGCGGCGCGGGGCCGCCGCCGGCCAAACCGCCGCCAGGCCGGCGCACTCCAAGGAGTTGAGCCTGAGTTTTCACACGCCCTCGGTAGCCAGTGGGTCGCAGTCGCCACGAGCACTAAACCCAACGCTTCGGTTTCGAGAGGTTGGCAATGTCAATCGTAGGCTTCGCCTGGCTGAATAGTTATGGAAAGATGATAGGCATCGATTTGTAAGCAGCTTGAAGAAGATCCACGGCGGCGACTCATGAACAATCAGCAAATCGTCATTATGGGCTTCATGGGTACTGGGAAGACCACAGTTGCGCAGGGACTCGCGCGCCGGCTCAATTGTCAGGCGATCGATCTGGATGATCTAATCACTCAACGTGAAACACGGGGCCCGAAGGAGATAATTGAGCAGGACGGCGAAGAAGCATTTCGCCGGATCGAGACGAAAATGTTACGCGAAGTCTTGAGGGAAACATACGCGCGCGTTCTTTCCGTTGGCGGAGGCGCCTGGACGATTGCAGAGAATCGGCAAATGATTTTGCAGCATGGAGCGTTCACCGTCTGGCTGGACGCGCCGTTTGACCTCTGCTGGAAAAGGATTGAGGCTGGCCGTCAAGCGCGGCCTTTGGCGCGTTCCCGCGAGCTGGCGCAAACGCTCTACGCGGCTCGTCGTCCCCTCTATGCATTGGCAGACGCGAGGATTCCTGTCTTTGAGAACGAGAGTGCCGAGGAAATAGCTACCAAGGTGGCTACTGCAGTCTTAGGGCAGAACGCGAACACTTAGGAAAGCATATTTTGGGGAACACAAGCGCCCGCTGAAAGGTTCGCAAAAAGGTTTTTGAGAATGACCAAACCTGGAATAGATCTGAAGACACACAAAGCCCACAGGAATGCCAGGACTCTGGAGAACGCGGTAAATTGGAAATCATTCGTTTTGCCGAGCGGTGATGGCTACTACACGCTCCAGACTGAAGACATCGGGGACGTACCGGTGCGCCTGTTTCTCACCGAGTCCCTGCTAAACAGTGTGGAAGATAATCTATACCGGCAGATCGTCAATGCCACACGGTTTCCCGGAGTCAAATTGGTAGTCATCACACCGGACGTTCACTACGGCTACGGAGTGCCGGTGGGTTGCGTGATTCTCACCGACGCAAGCAGTGGGGCTGTGGCGATGGGACCGGTGGGCTACGACATAGGATGCGGCATGATGAGCGCGAGATCCGAGGTCCCAGCCGAGCAGGCTACGCCGGAAAAGAAATTAAGATTTAATCGCGCCGTGATGGACCGAGTGCAGATGGGCTCAGGTGGCAAGAGCGAGCGATTGGGCCAGCTTTCCGAAAACGAATTCAACAACCTCGTCCGCGGCGGCGCTGAATACTACGTGGAAAAGTATGGCGCCTCATTCGACCGCGGCCGCGCCGAGCGGCACCGCATTCCGGTAAGCGACGACTGGGATATTCCCTGGGGTGGCAAAGGAAAACCGGAACGCGGTATGGACCAGCTCGGCAGTCTGGGTGGTGGCAATCATTTCATCGAACTACAGCGTTCCGAGATGACCGGCACGCTCTTCCTTCAGGTGCACACGGGAAGTCGGGGCTTTGGCCACGGGTTGGCAACGAACTACTTTGAGATGGCGCGCGCAGAAAGACCCGACGCAGTTACGGATATTGATCTGGGATACTTCATACCAGACTCGCGCCATTACAATGAGTATCTAAATGCTGTCGCCGCGGGCGGCAACTTCGCGATTCTCAATCGCCTGATCATTTTTGAACAGGTAGCTGAAGCGTTCCGCGAAGTTTTTCACGCCGACCTCGAGTTGATCTACGAGATTAGTCATAACCTGGTCCAGAAAGAATGGTTTCCGGATTTCGGCGACGTCTGGATACATCGCAAAGGCGCCACGCGTGCTTTCCCCGCCGGCCATCCTTTCCTCAAGGGAACTGCCTGGGAAGAGTCAGGCCATCCGGTGTTGATACCGGGAAGCAACAAAGACTACAGCTACATCCTGCGTCCACTTGCCGGCGCGGTTAAGAGTGGTTTTTCAGTCAACCACGGCGCCGGTCGCAGGCTCTCTCGTGGTCAGGCCTCGCGCACACTCTCGCAGAGACATATTGACGATCAATACGCCGCCGCCGGAATTCTGGTGAACATCGATGGTCATGTGCCCCTTGACGAAGCAGCCCCTGCTTATAAGTCTTCAGAAGAAGTGCTGCTGGCAGTCACCGAAGCGGGCTTAGCCGAAGTGGAGCATAAACTTTGGCCGCTAGCCTCGCTAAAGGGAGTTGAGGAAAGAAAGCGCGATCGAAAGCGAAAGCGATCTCGTGGCAAGCCTTCTGACAGGCACTTTTAGGTTCGCTCCCGCCTCATTCCGCCTTTCCAGTAACAACTTCACGCCTCAAGAGTCGGGTTGCCCCGGACCCAGCCTGCGCCGAACACACAGCACCAAGCCCATTTTTGAACTCGTTCAAAAAACTTCTTGACAGCCCATTTTGGAGGGAGTATGGTTCAAATTGAACGCGTTCAATTCCGAGCGTTGTTCCGAAGAAGGAGGCTGAAATGCCGGTTGAGATCATCACTTACCTTGTTTATCTGGCCATAAGCATTGCCTTGACGATCTGGGTGGCACATACGCTGCACCAGAATGGCCGTGTGTTTTTGGTGGATGTATTTCATGGTAATGAGCCGCTCGCGGATTCGGTAAATCACCTGCTGGTCGTCGGCTTTTACCTGATTAATCTGGGATACGTCAGTCTGGCCCTCAAGCTCGGTTACAACCTGGCCTCGGCGCAAGAGGGTATCGAAGCGTTGTCTGTGAAGGTGGGGATGGTGCTGCTCGTTCTGGGAGCAATGCACTTCTTCAATCTTTTTATCTTCAGTCGCATGCGACGCCGGGCAACACTACGCAACGCGCCGCCGCCGGTCGCGCCAGACGCTTTCACCGCAGTGCGGGAGGCCTGAGCCATGTTATCGCTCACCGTACTCTATGATCCCCTTTGCGGGTTGTGCCGGAGAGTGCACGAATGGCTTGAGGAGCAACCCAAGTTTGTTCCTCTGATTCTTGTGCCGGTCAAGTCTGATGAAGCACAACGTTGCTTTCCTCATCTCGACCATGATCCAACCTCGAACGACCTGACGGTTATCACCAATGAGGGCGCGGTGTATTTCGGCCCAAAGGCGTGGCTCATGGTGCTGTGGGCGCTTTGCCGATATCGCGAATGGTCCTACCGGCTCGCCTCGCCCGAGTTGTTGCCGACCACCCGGCGAGTTGTCTCGCTGATCTCGCGGCATCGATACCAGATCAGTCGCATTGCCGATTTGGCGAGGTAAAGAAATGAAGTCTGGGAAAAAATCTACAGCGACTAAGACGGCAAAGGGTGAACAGACCAAAGCCCTCATCCTGAATACTGCTTTGGAGATGCTTCACGAGCGTGGCTACCAAAATACAACCATGCGCGCCATTGCCGACAAGGCGGGCGTCTCGCTCGGCAATGCCTATCATTACTTCGGCTCGAAGGATCACCTCATCCAATCCTTTTATCACAGCACCCACGAAAACCACCTGCAGGCCTCGCTGCCTGTGTTGCGAAGAGAATCATCCTTGAAAGCGCGCCTGCTTTCCGTGATGCGGCTCAAGATCGACACCCTTGAGCCGTATCATGAATTTGCCGGCGTACTTTTCCAGACGGCCGCCGATCCGCATAGTCCGCTGAATCCGTTTGCCCATGCGGCGGAGCCAGTGCGACGTGACAGTATTAAGCTCTTCGAAGATTTGGTCGCCGATTCGAAAGCGCGCATCCCTGATGATCTGCGAGCGGAG